>BOBW01000018.1 GCA_026002595.1 Spirochaetia bacterium
TCAAAGGTCAGCCCTTTCTCATATTCTGCTGTTTGTTGTATCGCCATGAGGTAATTATAGCATGAAAAGAGGGAAAGGGGAATTCCAATTTTAAGGCCGGAAGAATTTTAACCACGAACCACACGAAAAAAACGAAATTTTACTTTGAAATCTTTTTTCGTGGTTTTCGTGTTCGAACCGAAGGTTCGCTTCGTGGTTATTTCTTAATTTGGAACTGCTGCCGCTTATAGCGGTTTTGGATCGAGTTTACGTTAAATCGTCTACTGTTATAGCGCAGACCTTCATTCCTTCTTCTTTATCAGGGTCATCGCCGAGGTCGATTTCGTTGTATGCGCGAAAACCAAAATGTATGTATAGCTCAAGTGCCATCGGCGTTGATTGGAGCTGAATAAAGGTGGTGTCTGGTTCAACTTCCAGTACTTTTTCAAACAGAGCCCTAATCAAAACACCCATCAGATGTTGACCGCGATAATCTTCACTGATGGCAAAGTGTGAAACCCATGCACGAATTACCGGTTCACTAAACCCAAGCAACCACTTCGGCATACTTGCAGTTTTCACATAATTTTTAAATTTGAAAGAGAAAAACCCAACGCAATCGCTTGTACCTGTTCCTGCACCATAATTCAGCAACACATAAGTCCATGCGGATTTACCCTGATCCAATATTGTCTGGGGATCATTTAAGAAATCGTAAAAATACTCGCTGTTTTCCGCGGAATGGCAATTGAAGGTACGAAGTATGTCCGGCTTACAATCGTCTACCGCTTCAAGCGAAAGTTCACCAATATTATTAGCCATGAGAAATTTTGTATTTCGGAGATTCCTTCAGCTTCCGTATCATTGCCTTTGCACTTACGCCATCCCTGCGGCAGCACTCAAGCGCGTCCCACAAGCCTGGATTGGAGTCATCCGGCATCCAGCCTAAGGGCTTCTTCCGATTCGTAAAATGCTTTATCTTCATCAGGTTTTCAGGTGTATTTACCGTTGTGTTCATCATTATTCCCCATTTATACCACGGCGCCCCTTACTTTGTCAAACACGCGGGGGCGCATACCCTCACCATTCCCTTGGCTTAAACCCGGCGGGACATTCGGCAAGCGCTACGTTTTCCCCGGTCAGTTCCAACACAAAAAAACCGGCATGTTGGGCGTAGGCCTGTACATCCGGGTCAACCGAGCCGCCGGCCATTGCCCCAAGCAGTTTTCTGCCGATGCACTGGGCGGGCGGGTATTTCCGTATCAGTTCCATCCGCTTAAGGTGATGGTCAACATCGTCCTTTCTATCCAGGTGGGCCTTGACCTCCACCGCCATGGCATATTCGCCGTTTGCAAGGAGAATATCTATGTCGGTAAGAACGCGGCTGGTATGCCCCTCATACACCGGCATACGCTGGTATGCCTGCTTCAGGTTATAGGGATAGGCGTCAAACTTTTCCCATAACCGGGCCGCAATAAGGTTTTCCACCAGTTCCCCCAGGGTATTGTTCAATCCGCCCATATTCGCCGTTACCCGGTCAAGCAGTTTTTCCGACCTCTCGAAGCCCTCACGCAACTCCTTCATTTGCTGGTCCGCCTTCGCATGTTCCTTTTCACGTTCCCGGCTTTCCGCTTCCTGCCGCTGACGGGTCTCCATCAGCGCGGCCCAGACCTTCTCAAAGGTCAGCCCTTTCTCATATTCTGCTGTTTGTTGTATCGCCATGAGGTAATTATAGCATGAAAAGAGGGAAAGGGGAATTCCAATTTTAAGGCCGGAAGAATTTTAACCACGAACCACACGAACAACACGAAATTTTGCTTTATTTAACCACGGACAACACGGACAAAGATGATGGAAATCATAAGTATCGTCCGTTAATCTGTCTGTGAGGGTCTGTGTGGTGCCGCCGGTAGGCGGCTTGTGGTTTTTTCGTGGTTTTCGTGTCGTTCGTGGTTATTTCTTAATGCCGTGCTTATTGTCTTTGTCTGTGGTTAAAGAAAGGCGGTTCCAGGAGGAGACCCCCGCCTTCATGGTGAATTTACCCTTTATTACCTCCTAAACCACCAAGAGGGCCCCTGATCTGCGATCAAGGACGCTCTTGGCGGCCCCCCTGGCGGTATAGGGCCGAAGCGGGAAACCCCGAAGGGCTTCCCGCAAAGGTTTTTTTAGAACTTGTAGCTGACCGTAAGATCGAATGAGGTACTGTCGCTCAGAAGGCCGCCGAAGAAATTGCCACCAAAGGGGTCAAAATTACTCCAGAAATCTCCGAGCTTTACATTCATCTCTGGTACGTTAATGATGATAAGCTGGTCAAGGATAGTATTGAGCCCAAAGCCGATGGAGAGGTTCTCTACCGGAGCAATGGTCATGCCCAAGCCGATGCTGCTTTTTGAACTCCCTTTAGAACCATCCCATTGGATACCATTGATATTCCAATCGCTGGTTTTATCTTCGGTATCTCCGCCGCTGTGGCTGAGGGTGGTCCAATCAAAGAGTGTAAGGCCGGCGCCGGTATAAAGGGCAATCTTCTGGGTCAGTTTGAACTGGAAGCCAAGCTCAACACCGGCTTTAAGGCCGAAATAGATGTCATTAGGAAGATCGGTAGTGGTGCTTCCATATGTAGTATCTTCACCGTCAATAAGCAGCCCGATTGTTACCGGGGTCTTGAAGCCCACGGCAACTTTTTCGCCAAAGTTGATTTTATTGGAATACCCCGCGTCCACGCCAAGGTAAAAATCACCCTCTGATGAATATTTATCGGAATACAAATCCCCGGTCTGAGAGGTGCCGAAAGTGCCTGCACCGGTCAGATCAAAGGAAAGAAGGGCATTATCCTTAAGGGGGATGTCGGTTCCGGCTTTAACCAAAAGGGCGCCGTCCGTCCATGTGGTCATTTCTTTACCATTGCTATCACCCTCTTGAGAGTATTTAGGCCATTTGATACCAAGGGTGGCATGGGGAATCAGCTTTCCAATCGGCTTACCCCAGGTAAAAGCCGTCATCATGGTGACATCGCTGTCATTGCCCGAGGAGGGAACATTACCGTCATATGTGGCTGAGTTAACATCACCGTCAAGGATGAGATCAAACCGGATACCGCCGATGGCAGCATTGCCGAACAGTATCGCCAGATTGTTCTTCCACTGCCCCGTCGCTGTTATGGTCTCGGGGTCCGCTCTGTTATTGTTTCCACTTCCCCAAATACCGTGCCCAGCGTAATAGCCCGCAAGGTAAAAACTATTAAAGCTCTTTGCAAAGCCGAGGCTTACCGCATAGGGAGAGTGGGGACCAAAGGAGTCGTCTAACGGGAACGCACCGGTAACATCATCCGTATCATCAACAGTACCGGAAGGAGGAGCACCAGGAACATAATCAGCCGCCTTATAGCCGCCCATGAAGACGAAGGTGCCGACATTCGGGTCATAGTCATTCACACTAATAAAGTCATCAACATAGGAACCAAAGCGCCCGGCGCTGTAACGGGCCTCGGTCGATTGGGTCTTTACGGCGTCATAACCATCGGTCAGTGTATCGACTAAACCCCACATATCAGTACTCGTGGGAGGAGGAGGAGTCTGCGCCGCCGCAGGCATAACCGCCAGGATCGTTGCGATGGCAGCCACCATGGCCGCCATCTTGAGAGAACTTTTCATAAGAAAACTCCTTAATTTGACTATCCGCGATATTTGTACCCCTACTCCAACGGAACGGTGGTACTGCGGTATAGCGCTCTTTCTGCTTTTAACCATCCTCCGTTTATAGATTTGGAGAAAAAGCAGAATATATTACTTATAATCTGTAAATAAAACAAATGTCAAGCCTAAATTCTGTTTTTTTTCTTACTATGATGAAAATATGGGGTTCAGGGAAAATCTAAAGGATGAACTGACATACTCCGGGATGCTGGTAAAGGAACTGGCCGCCAGGACCGGTATCAACAAATATACCATAGACAACTACCTCAGCGCCCACAACTGCACCCCTTCGGTCAGCGCCGCCGTCAAAATCGCCGGGGTTTTAGGGGTTTCCGTGGAATATCTGGTTACGGGCCATGAACTTTGCCGGGAAATGGGCCTTGAATCCATGAACCCCGAGTTCCGCACCCTGGCCCGTGCCCTGGAGCCCCTGCCCGAAGTGGACCGGAAGATCATCCTTAAAAACGCCCTCAACCTGGCGGAGGCCCTTAAAGAGCGCGTTTAATTTGTGTTATGTGCAATTTTGCCTGAAATTCCTGAAGAAATATGCCGCATCCTTGCGGCATGAAGAAAAAATCGTTCAAAATATGCATAAAAACACTTGACAATACAGATCGATTTATGGTATTATATGTATTGGAGGATATTTATGAGAACCACCTTGGAATTACCTGATGCATTGGTCACGGACGCCATGGAAATAACGAAAATTCAGACCAAAACGGATGTTATTAAAACGGCGTTAGAAAATTTAATACAAAAGGAAAGGATCAAAGAACTGGCGGATTATTTCGGTAAAATTGATCTGGAACTCGATCTTGAGGCAATGAGAAAAAGATGACGCCGCGTTGCCGTAGGGCAACGCCTAAATAACTTCCTATCCCTTTAAATTGCTGCGTAAGCAGCTACCAAACGGACCAGAGGGACGTATGAACAATGTTTTAATAGATTCATCGGCATGGATAGAATATTTTCGGGGAAATAAGGCATATCAATTTATAAAAGTTTTAATTTATAATAATATGACCTGTATCAATGATTTAATATTGACTGAATTATTGCCTTCAATCAGGCATAAAAAGGAAAGGCATTTGGAAGAATTATTAAATAGTATTACAAAATATGAGGTAAAAATTAACTGGCAAGAATTGCAGGATTTTCAATTGTTGAACTTTAAACATGGATATAATAATATCGGCGTAACGGATTTAATAATAGCACAAAATTGTCTCCGAAATAATTTAAATATAATAGCGGAAGATAAACATTTTAAAGAAATGGCAGAATATTTACCATTGAAAATATTCACAAAAAATAATGCATTTGATGATAAATAATAATTAAGAAAACGCCCGCCCATTACAATGCCGCGAAAGCGGCATCAATCTCCCCCGCGCAAGCGGGTTCTTGGCACTAGCGTAGCAGGTTTTAACTGCACATAACATACGCTATACTAAAAACAGGAGGTACTCTATGGCAACCCAACAGCCGCAAATGGGACTTACTTTTGAACATGTGTGGGCGGCGCTTATGGAAGATCGTGAACAGCTCCGGAAAATCGAGGAAGCGCACCAGAAAGTCGAGGAAGCGCACCGGAGAACTGAAGAAGCGGTCAACAGAATGGCGGCAAACGTTGATAAAATGTCCGCAAAAGTTGACCGGGTAGCTGAAAACATCGGCGGGGTGAACCAGTCCATGGGTGAACTCATCGAAACACTCATTGCCGCCAGATTATGGGAGAAATTTGACGCGTATCCCTATAATTTCCTTCGCGCCTACCGGCGTGTCGAGCTCTTCGATGATACTAACCGCAAGCTTACCGATGTCGATATTTTGCTTACCAATGGGGAATATGTTATGGCGGTTGAAGTAAAGCGGCATTTAGACGCAAAGGATGACGTTGACCACCATCTTAAGCGTATGGACCTGATACGGCAATTTCCCCCGAATCAGTGCGGCGGCAAAAAACTGCTGGGGGCAATGGCCGGCGGCGCGGTTGATACCGATGTTTGCTCCTATGCCCATAGTGTCGGCCTGTTCGTGCTGGAATTAACCGGGGACAGTGTGTCTCTGGTAAAAGCGCCTGAAGGATTTGCCCCCCGGCAATGGTAAGCGCCCAATCGGGCGGCGGCAATAAAGATCGCGTTTAATTTGTGTTATACTAAAAACAGGAGGTACTCTATGGCAACCCAACAGCCGCAAATGGGACTCACCTTTGAACATGTGTGGGCGGCGCTTATGGAAGATCGTGAACAGCAACGGAAAACCGAAGAATCGCTCCGGAAACTCGAGAAAGCACTCGAGGAAACGCACCGGAGAACCGAAGAAACGGTCAACAAAATGGCGGCAAAAGTTGACCGGGTAGCTGAAAATGTCGGCGGGGTGAACCAGTCCATGGGTGAACTCATCGAAACACTCGTTGCCGCCAGATTATGGGAGAAATTTGACGCGTATCCCTATAATTTCCTTCGCGCCTACCGGCGTGTCGAGCTCTTCGATGATACTAACCGCAAGCTTACCGATGTCGATATTTTGCTTACCAATGGGGAATATGTTATGGCGGTTGAAGTAAAGCGGCATTTGGACGCAAAGGATGACGTTGACCACCATCTTAAGCGTATGGACCTGATACGGCAATTTCCCCCGAATCAATGCGGCGGCAAAAAACTCCTGGGGGCAATGGCCGGCGGCGCGGTTGATACCGATGTTTGCTCTTATGCCCATAGTGTCGGCCTGTTCGTGCTGGAATTAACCGGGGACAGTGTGTCTCTGGTAAAAGCGCCTGAAGGATTTGCCCCCCGGCAATGGTAAGCGCCCAATCGGGCGGCGGCGAGACTTCCCCCCTTAAGTGCTTTTTGGTACACTGGTATAGAAATTTTTGGAGGAAGTATGGCTTTTTCATTGAACAGTTATCCGGTCGTTTTCAGGTCAAAATATTCCGCCGGCGCAAAAAAATGGACCGGCGGATATGAGGAAAAACCCCACAAAACACCCGCAGAAGAGGCGGCTTTGAGCGCTGCCGAACAGGGCGCGCTGTCGGATTCCCGGAATGTATACGCCGATATGCCCCTGGTAAACTATACCACCCAGTACGGGCTGGGCTGTTTTGAGGGGATCAAGGCCCTGCCCCAGAAGGACGGGGGGCTGGCAATTTTCCGGCCCGAAAGGAACGCCGCCCGGTTTTTTGCTTCCATGAAGGGGCTCTACATGCCCCCCTTCCCGGAGGATGAATTTGTCAGGGCCGTTGTGGAGACGGTCAAACGGAACGCCGCGCTGGGTTTCCGGCCCCAATACAAAAAAGAATGGGAAAAGGACTCCTTTATGACGGCCGATTCGGTGTATATCCGGCCCTTTACCTATGCCGAGGGGGGCATCGGGGTGAATATCTGCCACGAGCCCTGGTTTGTGGTGATCAATACCCCGGTCAGCGCCTACTTTGCCGGGGGCAATTCCGATGCGGTGGTGGCGGAGCGCATCCGGGCGACCCCAAAGGGCACGGGCTGGATCAAGGCGGCCTCGAACTACACCATTGCGGCCCTGGCCAAGCACGAAGCGGCGGACGCAGGGTTCATGGAATGCGTGTTCCTTGACGCAAGGGAACAGAAGTACATTGAGGAAGGCTCATCCTGCAACATTTTCTTCTATCTTAAATCCGGGGAACTGGTGACCCCCGAACTGGGGGACACGATCCTGCCGGGGATCACCCGGATGAGCATCATCGAACTTGCCCGCGGCTTCGGCGTCAAGGTGGGCGAGCGGAAAATCGCCATCGAAGAAGCCCTGGCTGAAACCAAGGAATGCTTTGTCAGCGGCACCGCCGCCGGGGCCACCCCCCTGGAATCCCTTACCTACAAGGGAAAAAAGACGGTCTTTAATGGGGGCAAAGTCGGAGAATTTACCATCAAGATACGGGACACCCTCAAGGGCATTCAGTACGGGACCATCCCGGACACCAAGGGCTGGCTCACACCGGTTCGGTAAGCTTTAGACCCTGCTCCCCTTCCACGTAACCTTGATGCCCAGATAGCCCATAAGGGTCATCAGGGTAAAGTAGACCGGGGTAAAAAGCAGTTCCGGTATCCAGAAAAAGCGGGGCCGGGGCAGTGAAGACTTGGCAATACAGAGGGAGCCTATGGTGTTTTCGAGCATCACGATGAAGACCCCCAAAGGCATGGGCCAGAGGCCGGGGAAGAAGGGCAGCAGGGGGATAGCAAGAATCCCCGTGGATATGACGATCATCAATAAATTGTAATTAAGGCGGGTTACGGTTTCGGGGCTGAAAAGGCCGCCGTTATTCCAGCGGAGGGTTTGGTTGATAAAGCCCTTCCAGGACTTTTCAGCGCCGGTTTTTACATGGGTTTCCTGACCCACGGCGGCCCTGACCTGGTACCTGGTAACAGAGCGGATCCGGGAGACAAGGGCGGCGTCCTCGGTGGGGGACGGGGGCACCGCGTCATAGCCCCCGGCGGCTTCCAGGCAGGATCGGCGGAGGATCAGGTTATTTCCAAAGCCGCCGCCCGCGGCGTCCAGCCCTGCCGCCCCGGCCAGATATATATAGCGGACAACGTGATCGTAACACTGGTAGGAATAGAAAAAGCCCTTCCCTTCCTCTTTCTTGAACACCGGGCCGATCACCGCCCCCACCCTATCGTCGGCCATGCGCTGCACCATGGCGCGGATCCAGCCGGGCTTAACCTCGCAGTCCGCATCGGTAAAGAGGAAAAAAGCCCCCTTCGCCTCCGCAATCCCCTTCCCCAGGGCGTATTGCTTGTGGTTCGGCCCCGGATTCTCCCCCAGGGTGATGATCCTTACATCTTTCCGCCCCGCCGCAAAACGGGCCAGCAGGGCAGGGCTTTCGTCATCTGAACGGTCATCGATAAAAATGTACTCCGCGTTTTCATAATCCTGGAGGGCAAGGCTTTGCAGGAGCCCCTCCATGCGGGGCTCCTCATTATGGATGGGCACCAGCACCGAAACCAGGGGATCTGTCCCGCCCGCCCCTTTTGCTTTGCAACAGGCCTGCCGGTCCCGCAGCCATTCCCGGAAAACGCCCCCCATCAGGCAGGTCTGAAGGCCCACAAAGAAAATGCCGTGGCCGTAGCGGAGAATATCATAGAGACTCATGGCGCTCCTCTGGAGCGCCCCGCTCCTCCGGGGCCTGGGGCTTGATTTTTTATGGACAGCCGGATACGATACATATGGTTATTATATCGGGGAATTAGCTCAGTTGGTAGAGCGATTGGTTCGCAATCAATAGGTCACCGGTTCGAATCCGGTATTCTCCAGACATGGGGTATGTGGAATTTCACGGGGTCTGCAAGTACTATTCTCTGGGCGAAAACAAAATCATTGCGGCGGACCATATGAGTTTCAGCATAGAAAAGGGCGAATTCTGCGTTATCGTGGGGCCCTCGGGGGCGGGGAAAACGACCCTCCTCAATATGCTGGGGGGGATGGATTCCTGCGATGAGGGGAAGATCATCCTGGACGGGCGGGAGATCAGCGGCTTTAACGAGCGGCGCCTAACCGATTACCGCCGCTACGACGTGGGCTTTGTATTCCAGTTTTACAATCTGATACAGAACCTTACGGCCCTTGAAAATGTGGAGCTTGCCTCGGAAATTTGCCGGGAGCCCCGTGACCCAACGGAAACCCTGCGGGAAGTGGGGCTTGGGGAACGGCTCAACAATTTTCCTGCCCAGCTTTCAGGCGGGGAACAGCAGCGGGTTTCCATTGCCCGGGCTTTGGCGAAGAATCCCCGGATACTGCTCTGCGATGAACCCACCGGCGCCCTGGATTACGAGACGGGGAAACATATTCTTAAACTTTTGCAGGAAAGCTGCAGGCTTACGGGAAAAACAGTAATTCTGATAACCCATAATCACGCCATCTCTGCCATGGCGGACCGGATCATCCAGGTTAAGAACGGACAGATCCTCCATGTCGAAAAAAATGAACACCCCATGGCGGTGGATCAGATCGAGTGGTAATGCGGCCCGCCTTTGGTAAAACCTACGTAAAAACCATCATCCGGGAAATACAGGGCAGCTTTGGCCGTTTTCTCGCCATTTTTGCCATTGTCGCCCTGGGGGTGGGTTTTCTTGCGGGGCTTTTGGCTACCACCCCGGACATGAAGGCATCGGCGGACCGCTACTTCCACGAGTCCAACATGATGGATATTTTTATCAAGGGAACCCTGGGCCTTACAAAGGATGACGCGGATGCGCTGCGCACCCTTGACGAAATAGAAGAACTGCTTCCGGCCCATGTCATCGACACGATGGTGAAGACTTCTGCGGAAGAACTGCTGGTCACCCGGATTTACGGGCTTCCTTTGGACAGGATGAAAGAAAATTCTTTCATCAACCGGATGGAGCTGATTGCGGGGCGCATGCCGGAAAACGAAGGGGAATGCCTGGTTCAGCAGGATGGCGGCTATCTGGTTAAGGCGCCCCCTGGGCTGAAACTTGAAATTGCGGATGACAGTAATACTGCGGACAGCTTTACTGTCAAAGAATATACCGTAACGGGAATTGTAAAAAGCCCCCTCTTTATTTCCCTTGAGCGGGAACCCAGCAGCGCGGGAAACGGACGGCTCGGGGCGGTGATCTATGTGTACGACAGCTGTTATGCCCTGCCGGTATATACGGATTTTTTTATCACCCTGAAGGGGGCTTCTGATCTTGCGACATTCAGCGATGAATACGAAAAACTTGTGGATGACGCGGCGGAAAAAATAAAGGCCCTGGGGGAAGAGCGCTATGAAATACGCCGGGCGGAGGTGCTGGCGAAGGCCCGGGAAACGGGGCTGGCGCAATTGGCCGGGGCAGGAGCGGAATACGAAAGCGGAAAAAAACGGGCGGACACCGAACTGGAAGCGGCCCGGCGCCGCCTTGACGCGGCGGCCTGGGAGATTGCCGCCGGGGAAACGGAACTTGCCCAAGGGGAACAGCGGATCATTGATGGACGGGCCCTTCTTGCGGCGGAACGTCAACGGGTGACTGCGGAACTGGCAAATAACGAGACCACGCTTGCCCAGGGGGAAAAGGAAATCGCGGGGGCAAAAAAAAACCTGGCGGAGAGTAAGGCCCAACTGGACGCGGCAAAGGATGATGTGGAAAAGGCCCGCAATTTCTGGCTCTGGAAGATCCTGCCCTTCGGCCGCAAGGGCGTTGCCCAATACGATGAGGGGCTTGCGGCCTACAATAAGGGGCTCAACACGGTCACGGAAAAAGAAGGGGAACTGCAAAACGGGCGGACCCAACTGGAAGAGGGCCGCATCCGCTCAAATGCGGAATTCGCCCAGGCGGAGGCGGAACTGGATCTGGCGGAAGCGGATATTGCGGAAGGACAAAGGCGCCTGGATGAAGCCCGTGAGGAACTGGCAACGGGTTTAAGGGAATTTGAAACAAAGAAGGCGGAGGCCGAGGCAGCCCTGCGGGAAGCGGAACTGGAAATTGCGGAAGGGCGGCAAAAAATCGACACCATCGAAATTAAAAGCCCCGAATGGTATGTGCTGGACCGGAACGCCAATGTGGGCTATGTCAACTTCATGATGAATTCCGAAAAGATCGCCGATATCGCAAAGGTGTTCCCGGTGTTCTTTCTCCTTGTGGCGGCGCTGGTGGCCCTGACCACCATGACCCGGATGGTGGAGGAAGAGCGGATTCAAATCGGCGTCCTCAAGGCCCTTGGCTACCGGAAGCGGATTATCGTTTCAAAATATCTAATTTACTGCGCCCTTACGGGGATACTCGGATCAGCGGTAGGAATGGTATCGGGCTTTCAGGGGCTGCCGGCGATCATCTACCACGCCTTTGGAACCATGTACCATCTGCCGCCATTGGTCACCGAATTCAACTGGCCCTTCGGGCTTATTGCCTGCGGCCTGGTGCTGCTCTGTACCATGGGGGCGACGGTTTCCGCCTGTTACCAATCACTGTGGGAAAAACCCGCAACGCTGATGCTGCCGAGATCCCCCAAACCGGGAAAGCGTATCTTCCTTGAGTATATTCCCTTTATCTGGCGGAATATGAAATTTACCCATAAGGTAAGCGCCCGGAACCTTATCCGGTATAAAAAACACTTTGTCATGACCGTCACGGGAATCGCGGGCTGCACCGCCCTGATGCTCACCGGCTTCGGCCTGCGGGATTCCATGCTCGACATTGCCCGGACCCAGTTTTCTGAAATTCTGAAATACGATTTACGGCTCGAACTGCGGGAGAGCGAAGTTTGGGACAATAGTTTAACCGCGTTTCTTGGGGGCAGTCGGCCTAAACAGCGAATCGAAATTCACAGTGAATCGGGGTATCTCATCGGCGAGAAGGACAGGCTCAGTACGGTTTTGTATGTTCCCCGTACAAGGGAAAACCTGGGGGATTTCATCAGCCTGCAAAACCGGAAAACAAAGGAATTGCTGGAATTTAACGCGAACTCAGTTGTTATCACCGAAAAAACAGCGGAAGGATTGGGAGTGAAGGCCGGTGATAGAATTACTGTGGAAAATTCCGGCGGCAGCCGGGGGGAATTTATTCTCACCGGGGTCACCGAAAATTATGTGGGGAGCATGGTTTATATCGGAGAAGAAACCTGGTGGAAGGTGTTTGGGGATGTCCCGTCATACCCCACACTGTTTGTGCAGACAGGCATTACAAGCGCGGCGGAACAGGATGCGGCCACCGCGGAGGTTCTCGCCAGTAATACTGTTGCAAGTGCGGAGTTCAATTCCAACACCCAGGAAACCTACAATAATTTGCTTACCAGCATCAGTTTTGTGGTGCTCATCCTCATTCTGGCCGCCGGGGGGCTCGCGGTGATTGTGCTCTACAATCTGACCAATATCAACATCAACGAGCGGAGCCGGGAACTTGCCACCCTGCGGGTGCTGGGCTTCCATCAGGGGGAAGCGGCGGCCTACATATTCCGGGAGATCACCATCCTCAGCATAGTCGGGACCGGGGCGGGATTGGTTTTGGGCATCCCCCTCCACGCCTTTATGATCGGTGTCGCCGAAACACCTGAGCTGATGTTCGGCAGAAACATTGCCCCCTTAAGTTTTGTGCTTTCGGCGATTTTCACCCTGCTGTTTTCCGCACTGGTGAATCTGTTGATGCTGAAAAAAATCAGGAACATCAAAATGGCGGATTCCATGAAGGCGGTGGATTAGTATATAATTAATTAAAAGGAGCACACATGAACGTAGGAATACTTGGCGCAGGGGGCATCGCCAAAAAAATGACCCGGACCCTCAACATGATGGAAGGCGCGATGGCAAATGCCGCGGCCTATGCAGTCGGGTCCCGCAGTTATGATAAGGCGGCGGCCTTCGCAAAAGAGCAGGGGGTGGAAAAGGCCTACGGTTCCTACGCAGAAATGCTGAAGGACCCTGCGGTGGACCTGGTCTATGTGGCGGTCCCCCATTCCCATCATTATGAGTATATGAAGCTCTGCCTGGAATACGGCAAGAACATCCTCTGCGAAAAACCCTTTACCGTCAACGCAGATCAGGCAAAGGAAATTCTTGCGGAGGGGGAAAAACAGGGGCTCCTGGTGGCAGAGGCAATCTGGCCCCGCTACCTTCCCATACGGAAGGTGATGGACAACGTCATTGCCGGCGGAGCCATCGGCAAGGCCAATTCCCTCTCGGCCAACCTCTGCTGGGCCGGCGCCGGTTCTAAGGAACGGCTGCGGAGCCCCGCACTGGCCGGGGGGGCGCTTCTGGACGCGGGGGTCTATGTGATAAACTTCGCCCTCATGACCTTTGGAAACGACATTAAGGACATCACTTCAACCTGGGTCAAATACGAAACCGGGGTGGACGCCGCGAACAGCATCACCTTTACCTACAATGACGGCCGGATGGCCATTCTCCAGAGCAGCATGGTTTCACACGCCCCCCAGCGGGCAGTTATTTTCGGCGAAAAGGGGTATATTGAATTTGAAGAAATCATAAACTGCCGGGGGATCAAGGTCTTTACAGGGGATGCACAGCCCGTCATCCACGAGCCCCCCAAGCAGCTTACGGGCTATGAGTACCAGGTTGAAGCCTGCTGCCGGGCCATCGCCGCAGGGGAGACCGAATGCCCCGAGATGCCCCACAGGGAAATCATCCGGGTGATGGAGATTATGGACCAGATCAGGAAATCCTGGGGCCTCAAGTACCCAATGGAATAAGAATAAAAGGAGCAACACATGGAAATCGATCAGGGAATCGGCATTGTAGAAAAGCAGGAGGAACTCCTCCAGTTTACCCATTTTAACCGGGCGGATGTCTGGAAGCTGGGGAAGGAACTGGTAACAAAAATTCAGGCCGAAGGGCTGGGACTTTCGGTGAGCATCCGGCGGAACGACGGGTTTGTTCTTTTCCAGTATTGCGCGGAAGGGACCACCACGAACAACGAATACTGGATGACCAAAAAATTCAACACCGTCCATGAATTTGAAGTTTCCAGCCTCCTCAACACCCTGAGGATGAAAAGGGGAAACCAAACCCTGGAAAGCAGGGGCCTTGACCCCAATGTTTATGCCTGGGGCGGCGGGGGTTTCCCGATCCGCCTCAAGGGAACCGGGCTTATCGGCGTGGCGATGGCTTCGGGGCTGCCCGATCTCCAGGATCATGACGTGCTGGTGGAATGTATCGGCCGGCACCTCAAAGCCAGGGATGTCCCCCATCTGCCCCTGGACTCAAAGTTTTAGTCTAAGGAAACCCTATGCCCTTAAAGATACCCAGGGCCCTGCCCGCCTATAAGGCCCTCTCCGATGAAAATGTCTTTGTCATCAAGGCCGACCGGGCGGAACATCAGGACATCCGGCCCCTCAAGGTGGCGATTGTCAACCTGATGCCCACCATGGTGGACACGGAGATCCAGATCCTGCGGCTCCTGGGTAACAGTCCCTTGCAGGTTGATATCACCTTCCTGCGGATGGGGAGCCACGAGTCCCGGAACGCCCCGCCGGGGCATTTGGAAAAATTCTACATTGATTCCCACAAGATTCTGGATCAGCGTTTTGACGGGCTCATCATTACCGGGGCGCCGGTGGAAACCCTTCCCTTTGAGGAAGTGGATTACTGGGATGAACTGGCGGAGGTGATCGACTATTCCGCGAAAAACGTCTGGTCCGTGCTGCATATCTGCTGGGGCGCACAGGCCGGGCTTTACCGCCGTTACGGCATAGAGAAACAGCCCCTGAAACAGAAGCTTTTCGGCATCTTCCCCCACCGGATAAACGAACGCTACTCCACCCTGTTCCGGGGTTTTGACGATGAATTCCTTGCCCCCCAGTCCCGGCATACCGCCAGCGACCGGGACGCCATCGCCGCCAATCCTGCCCTGACGATCCGGTCGGAAACCGGGGAAACCGGGGTCTTTATCGCCACCGCCCGTGAGGGCCGGGAAATCTATGTCACCGGCCACCTGGAATACGATCCCCTCACCCTGGACAGGGAATACAAGCGGGATCTTTCCAGGGGGCTCCCCATCGCCATCCCAAAAAACTACTACCCCGGAGACGACCCCTCAAAGGAACCGGTGGTCCGCTGGCGGGCCCATGCCCATCTCTTTTTTTCAAACTGGCTTAACTATGTGTACCAGGAGACGCCCTTCAATCTGGAAGATCTGTAGTTTTTTCGAAACTTGACCCATAGTCCCTTTACGCGTATTGTTGAGGAAAGGAGAATACCATGGACTTAAAGGGCTCAAAGACCGAAAAAAACTTGCAGGCCGCCTTTGCCGGGGAATCCCAGGCGCATACCAAGTATCTTTACTACGCTTCCAGGGCTGAAAAAGAGGGATACGTACAGATCGGCGCCATTTTCCGGGAAACCGCGGGGAACGAAAAGGAACATGCCAAGATTTGGTTCAAACTCCTCCATGGTGATGAGGTGCCTGACACCATTACAAACCTGAATGATGCGGCTGCCGGGGAAAACTTCGAGTGGACCGATATGTATGCCGGCTTTGCCAAGGACGCTAAAGCGGAGGGCTTTACCCAGATTGCCGCCCTTTTTGAGATGGTGGGTAAAATCGAAAAGGAACACGAGGAACGCTACCGCAAGCTCCTTGCCAATATCAAAGGGGATTTGGTCTTTTCCCGTGACGGCGACCAAATCTGGCAGTGCGCCAACTGCGGCCACATCGTAATCGGCAAAAAAGCCCCTGAGCTCTGCCCGGTCTGCAAGCACCCCAGGGCCTACTTCCAGATCAAGGCGGGCAACTACTAGAATATGAAATCTTCACTTTCACGTTCCCAAGCCTGGGAGCTTCTTAAACAATACAACAAGGACCCCTTTCACCTTCAGCATGCCCTGACGGTGGAGGGGGTGATGCGCTGGTATGCCGCCGACCTGGGCCATGGGGACGAGGCGGATTTCTGGGGCATTGTTGGGCTCCTCCACGACATTGATTTTGAGGAATACCCGGACCAGCACTGCATCAAGGCCCCGGAACTGCTGCGCTCAGGCGGCGCGGACGAGGCCCTTATCCACGGGGTGTGCAGCCACGGCTACGAGCTTACGGTGGATGTAAAGCCGGAACATGAAATGGAAAAGGTCCTCTACGCGGCGGACGAACTCACCGGGCTTATCTGGGCGGCGGCGATTATCCGGCCCTCCAAAAGCGTGATGGACATGGAAGTTAAATCGGTCAGGAAAAAATACAAGACCGCCAACTTTGCCGCAGGCTGTTCCCGCGAGGTGATCGAAAAGGGCGCCGCCATGCTGGGCTGGGAACTAGACAAGCTTATCGAAAAAACCATCCTCGCCATGCGCTCCTGCGAAGCGGATATCAATGCCTTTATGGAGAAGCTCGCCTGAACAACAAAGCAGTGATAGCGATGAGCGGCGGAGTGGACAGTTCTGTCGCCGCCGCCCTGATGCTGGACTCAGGCTATGACTGCATCGGGGTTACCCTCAAGCTTTACACCGGCGATGACATCGCCATCAATACCACCGGCGCTGTGCCGGTTCACCGGGGCTGTTGCTCGCTCGAGGATGTGAACGATGCCCGGAACGTGGCGTTCGCTCTCGACATGCCCCACTATGTGCTTAACTTTACCGAATCCTTCCGGGACGAGGTGATCCGCCGCTTCATCGATATTTACGAGAAGGGGGGCACCCCCAATCCCTGTATCGACTGCAACCGGTACATCAAGTTTGAGCGGCTTTTGTACCGGGCCCAGCAGCTTGATTTTGATTTGCTGGTAACCGGCCATTACGCCCGGATCGAAAAGGACGGCGGCCGCTGGCTATTGAAGAAAGCGGTGGATGCCAAAAAAGACCAGAGCTATGTGCTTTACTGCCTGACCCAGGAGCAGCTTGCGCGGACCCGCTTCCCCCTGGGGGACATGACCAAGGGCCAGGTGCGGGAAATCGCAAAAGAAAAGGGCTTCATCAACGCCCATAAACAGGACAGCCAGGACATCTGCTTTGTCCCCGATGGCGACTATGGCCGGTTCATGGAAAAGTGGACGGGCAAACAGTACCCTGCGGGAAACATCATTGACTGTGCGGGAAAGCTCCTGGGTACGCACCGGGGGATAGTCCGCTACACCATCGGCCAGCGCAGGGGCCTGGGGATCGCCATGAATGAACCGGTGTATGTGGCGGCAAAATCCGTTGCCGACAATACCATCACTCTGGGGCCGGACAGCAGCCTCTACTCAAAAATTTTCACCGCGGACACGCTGAACCTTATCGCCTGCGATAACATTGAAAAGCCCCTGCGGGTAAAAGTGAGAACCCGCTATCAGCAGCAGGAACAGTGGGCCACAGCGGAGCAGGTTGAAGATGACAAACTCCGGGTGGAATTCGATGAGCCCCAGCGGGCCATCACGCCGGGGCAGGCGGCGGTCCTCTACGATGGAGATGTGGTGGTGGGCGGGGGAACGATTACCGCTTAACCCTAAAATAAATCGGTGTTATAGTATTGGCAAGATGATCAATAACCGATTCAACCATTCCGCCCTGCGTATCTTCGCCGGCTACTACCGGCCCCACTGGAAACTCTTCGGCGCGGACATGCTCTGCGCGTCACTTATCTCCGCCGTGGATCTCGCCTTCCCCATGATGACCAAGTACACCATCGAAAAACTCCTCCCCGGTGAACTCTACCGTTTCTTCTATATAATGATCGCCTTGATGATCGCCATCTATGTGCTCCGCATGGGCTTTACCTATTTTGTCACCTACTGGGGACACAGCGTGGGGGCCTATATCGAGGCTGATATGAGGCGGGATCTTTTTAACCATCTGCAGGCCCTGTCGTTTTCATTTTATGATAAAAACCGTACCGGGCAAATCATGTCCCGGGTTACCACGGACCTTTTTGAAGTGACCGAGCTTTCCCACCACGGCCCGGAGGATCTTTTCATATCGTTTCTGACCCTCTTTGGCTCATTTATATTGGTCTTTACCATCAGCTGGGAAATGGCCCTGGTAATGATTATCGCGGTGCCCCTGATGCTGGCCATTACCCTCCTGTCCCGGCAGAGTATGCGGCTGGCGTCCCGCACGGTAAAGGAGCGGACCGCGGAAATAAACGCTTCCCTGGAATCGAGCATTTCCGGGGCGCGGGTGGCCAAGGCTTTTACCAACGAAAACTACGAGACCAGCAAGTTCCACGGCGGGAACGAAAATTTCAAGTCCGCAAAAAAAATGTTCTATAAAACCATGGCGGGCTTCCACAGTAAAGTTGAACTCATGACCAACCTGCTTACGGTGGTGATCATCGCCACCGGCGGCCTTTTGATCATGCAGCACAAGATGACCCTGGCGGAACTTATCGCCTGCAATCTCTTTGTAAACGCCTTTTTGCAGCCCGTGAGGAGGCTCCAGAATTTTGTGGAGCAGTTTACCACCGGCATGGCAGGGTTCAACCGCTTTCTGGAAATCATGCGGATACAGCCGGATATCAGCGATAAACCCGGCGCCGTTGTTCTGGAAAATATCAAGGGCGATATCGCCTATAAAGATGTGAGTTTTGCCTATAACCACGAAGTAACGGTTCTGCGGAATATCAACCTGAATATTCCTGCGGGTAGTACTGTTGCGCTGGTGGGGCCGTCAGGGGGCGGCAAGACCACCCTCTGCCATCTGCTCCCACGGTTTTACGAAATCCGGGAAGGCAGTATTACTATTGACGGCCAGGACATCCGGGACGTGACCGTAGAATCACTGCGGAGGAACATCGGCATTGTGCAGCAGGATGTGTTTCTTTTTGCGGGAACTATAAGTGAAAACATCGGCTACGGCAGAATCGGCGCCACAGACGAAGAAATTATCGAAGCGGCAAAGCGGGCGGAGATCCACGATGATATCAGCAAGATGCCCCAGGGCTATGACACCATGGTAGGTGAACGGGGAATAACCCTTTCCGGCGGGCAGAAGCAACGGGTAAGCATCGCCCGTATCTTCCTCAAAAACCCGCCCATTCTGATCTTGGACGAGGCCACATCGGCGCTGGATTCCGCAACGGAACTGAAAATCCAGCACGCCCTGGAGGAACTTTCCCGGGGCCGTACCACCCTGATCATCGCCCACCGGCTCTCCACCATCCGCAGCGCGGACCGCATCATCGTAATCGACGACGAGGGCATCCGCCAGGAGGGCAGCCACGAGGAGCTGATCCGCCAGGGCGGGCTTTACGCGGAATTGCATGCGGCGCAGTTTAGCGGCGCAGTTTAATACGCCGGCATAGACAGGGAATTATTTCGGCGGTATGTATATTGCGTCAAAATGCCGCAAGGGGTAGTTGGCTTTAATCTCTTCCGGTGTCAGGTAGATCGTTTCCATTGTTCCCTGATCGTCATCTACGCTCCGCGTTAATTTTACCCTGCCGGTATCAGCCTTGACTGTATATCCGTTGGCATAATTGCGGATCAACTCCTGGATATTTTCACCGGGCAGCAGTTCATAGGTGTCCGGCCGTTCAACCTCGCCAAAAACAGAAACTTTCCGATCAAGATGGTTCACGGTAATGACGTCCCCGGGCCTCAGATAAGGGTCCTCCCGAAGATCCCCGAAACGCTCCGCCCGGAAAAGATCATAGGTTTTGGCCGCCCCGGCGGCAGGGGTAACCGTGACCTTTCTTATGGATGAATACTCGGAAAGGGTACTGCTGTTAAACAGGGAAGAAAGACGCGCCATTGCCCAGGTTGTCCGTTCCTCAGCGCGCTTCACTTCGCCCTTGATATATACGCTGAAAGAGCTGGGATTCTGCATGAGCATTTGTACCCCGCTCAGGGGATAGTTATTGGAAACCATGGCTTCCACATCCTGTTTTAACTGCAGGTAGGTTTTACCGGCGGCATTCAAAAATCCCATGTTGGAAACCCTGATCCGGTAGGAATTATCCACGACAATCATATAGCTCACCGGCGTTGACCCGGCCATATAGGTCAGGGAATAAACATCCCCGGCGGTGACCGGGTAAGAGGGGCTTGAGATGGCAAGCTGTATCCGGGCATCGGGATCCGGAGACCGCTGATCTGACTCCTGCGCCTGAAGCGGCCATAGAGAAATAAAGGCGGCCGTCATCAAAAAAACAAAGCCCTTTCCTGTTTCTGTATATCCCATAAACAAACCTTTTTACCCATATAATACCATGGGTAGTAATATGCTATTACCTGTTTGTCCGCCTGTCAAGTACAAATCAAAATAAATCAGGAAAAATTGGACAATGGAAGAGCATGATTTACGGGGAATTTTAAGCGCAAATATCAAGCGTTACAGGGGACTTCGGGGATGGTCCCAGGCGGTTTTAGCGGAAAAACTCGACCTTTCCATCAATTTTTTGGCTGAAATTGAAACCGGAAAAAGCTGGGTATCCTCTTTAACCCTGGTAAAACTTGCCAATGTGCTTGAAATCGAGGTTTACGAGCTTTTCAGGCCGGATGAAGAAGCCAATACCGAAACAAAAGAGCTTATGAACCGGTTTGTAAAGGATATTTCCATATCTTTTAACCAGTCTCTGGAAAACCTGTCCCAAAAATACCATACCGGGAAAGGCCAGGACAAAGATCCGGCGGCCCCGCCCTCAACGCCCTCAGCCTGACAGCATTTCATCATTGGCGAGTTCCTGCTATAGATAGATTAAGGAGATTATCATGTCAGAAACCCATGCCTTACCTGAAATTTTTGAATCCTTTTCCGAAGCCCGCAGGCAGGGCTTTATCGCCATGAAAAAACTGAAGGAAGCGAAGCTTCCCGATGAAGGCAAGGGCGTGGTTGGAACCTTTTGCAGCTATGTCCCGGTGGAGCTTTTCCTGGCGGCGGGGCTCATACCGGTGGGCCTCTGTTCCACCAGCGATGAAACCATCGGCGAGGCGGAGAAGGTACTGCCCCGCAATCTCTGTCCTCTTATTAAGGCTTCCTACGGATTCGCCGTAACTGAAAAATGCCCCTACATGTACTTTTCAGATCTCGTGGTAGGTGAAACTACCTGCGATGGAAAAATAAAAATGTACGAGCTCCTGGGACGCATAAAGGATGTCCATGTGATGGAACTCCCCCACAGCCAGGACAAGGGCTCATCCCGCGCACTCTGGATGGGAGAAATCAAACGGTTGAAGGATCGTGTTGAAAAAAAGTTCGGCGCAGCCATTACAGATGATAATCTGCGCCGGGCCATACAGGAACGGAACAGGGAACGGGCCCTTTTAAAAAAAGTGTATGAACTTTCGGTGATGAATCCCCCGCCCCTCACCGGTTTACAGCAGCTGCAAATTCTCTTCGGCGCCCAGTTCAAATTCAACCACGAACAAAAAGTACGGGAACTGGAAGAAACCATCAATAGTATTACTGCAGAGTACCAAAACGGAAAGCGTCCGGTTTCCGCAAACGCAAAGACAAAGGCTGCGCCGCTGCCCCGCATCATTGTTACCGGCTGTCCCATCGGAGGGGCTACGGAAAAATTCACCCGTGTGATCGAGGAAAGCGGCGCCGTGGTGGTGGCCTACGAAAACTGCACCGGGGCAAAACAGTTTGACCGGCAGGTTGATGAATCCGTTGATCCCTACGAGGCCCTCTGCGACTATTACCTCAACATAGGATGCAGCGTGATGAGCCCCAACCCAAACCGCCTGGAACTCCTGGGGCGGCTCTGCGATCAATTCAAAGCCGACGGGGTGCTGGAAATGGTATTGCAGTCCTGCCATACCTACGCCATAGAATCACATAGCATCGGGGAATTTCTCAAGGCCCGTAATATCCCCTTTATGAGCCTTGAGACCGATTATTCCGTCGGGGACACGGAGCAGCTTAAAACCCGCGTTGCCGCCTTTATCGAGATGCTGTAATGATCATCGGCATAGACTGCGGATCAACCCTGTGCAAGGGAGTACTGCTGGGGCCGCAGGGCATCGAAGCTTTTTCCGTGCTGCCCAGCGGCTGGGATTTGCGGGAAAGCGCATCCCGTGTTTTGGCGGAACTGAAAGGCAGCGCCCGCGCAGCCGGCGGCATTGCCGGTAATACTGCTGCCGAGATACCGGTAATCGCCACCGGATACGGACGGGACATGGTGCAAGAGCGGACAAAGTCCGTCACCGAAATAAGCGCCCACGCAAAGGGCGCCGCATACCTTATGCCGGAAACAAAAACGGTGATCGATATCGGCGGGCAGGACTGCAAGGTCATTGCGGTGGAAAACAACAGGGCCGCGTCCTTTCAGATGAACGATAAATGCGCAGCCGGTACGGGCCGCTTTGTACAGATGATCCTGGAACGGTTCAACGCGGACATCCCCCTCATGGATGAACTGCTTGCCGCGGGAAAATCCATTCAGCTGAACAGTACCTGCGCGGTATTCGCAGAATCGGAAATCATCGGGCTCCTGGCAAAGGGGCACAGCCGGGAAGAAATCATGGGCGGGGTGGCGCTGTCCCTTGCAATAAAGATAAGCAGCCTTGCCGCGAGGGTCGGCATCCGTCCCCCGGTGATACTCACCGGGGGACTTGCGGAAAGTTCCGGCATCCGCCGCTCCCTTTCGCAGGTACTCAAGGCTGAAGTGCAATATTTGCCCCAGGGGCTTTACGCCGGGGCCATCGGGGCCGCCTGCATGGGATTGAATTCATAAACCGTCCAGGGCCTCAAGTATGGCGTCAATTTCATCTTCCCTTGTTCCGTTCCCAAAGCTGAAGCGGACTGTTCCGCCCGGAAATGTCCCGGCGGTCCTGTGCGCCAAAGGTGAGCAGTGCAGCCCGCTGCGGGTAATGATGCCGCGCCGCTCAAACAGTAACCGTGAGACCTCCGCGGCATCGCGTCCAGGAATAACAACCGAAACAACAGAAACACTGCGATCCGGATCAAGGGTTCCGCAGACGCGGATATTTTTTATTGTCCGCAATCCCGATATAAAACGCGCCGTAATAACCCGTTCACGCTTCCGTATGCTTTCGACACCGGTACGCAAAATCTCTTCCACCGATGCGGCAAGGCTCAATATGCCGATGGTATTTTGTGTGCCCGGCTCAAACCGGTCCGGCAAAAACTCAGGCATATCAAGGGAATGGGACCCGCTGCCCGTGCCGCCGCTTATCCATGGCCGCATCCGCTCCGCAGCGGATTTCCCCAGAACAAAGCCGCCGATCCCCGCCAGGCCCCTGAGCCCCTTATGGCCCGCGAATGCAACAATATCAAAGTAATCATCCACCGTAAACGGCAGGACCCCGGCGGTCTGCGCCATATCCAAAATGGTAAGAAGGCCGTACTCACGGGCGATCCTGCAGCATTCCCTTACGGGCAATATCGTGCCCAGGACATTCGATGCATGGGTCATAACAAGGAGCCGCGTGTTTTTCCGTATAAGGCCGCGGATTTTTTCCGGATCAAGCGAACCCTCCGGATCGCATTGAATCCAGTCAAGCTCAATCACGCCGTCTTTGCGGAGATAGTCAAGGGGCCGGGCCGTTGCGTTGTGTTCCACGCTCATGGCCAGCACATGATCCCCCGGCCTCACCAGGCCGTGTATCGCCATGTTCAGCGATTGTGTGGCCCCGCCGGAAAAGATCACCCGCAGGGGATCGGAAAGGCCGAAAAGTTTTCCTATTACCCGGCGCGCCCGCAGGGCAATGGCCCCCGCCTCAAGCCCTTCAAAATTCCGCCCCGCATTGAGCTGTGCCCCGCCCGCATATTCGCGAAGCTCCTTAACTACCGCCTGTGATAAAGCGGGCGTTGTGGCGGCGTAATTTGCGTATATCGGCATATCAAATGGTGATCACAGTTGATGCCTTTGCCAACATGGCCGTTATTTTCGCCATATCAGTAATACTGCCAACCGCGAGGCGCTCGGTCAATTTATAGTAATTAGCGCAGGTCCCGCAGGTGTAGATTCCCGTGCCCTGCTCCTCAAGGGTCTTGAGGTCGCTCACGGTGTTTGCCCCCTCGCTTGTAAGATGCGCCCCGCCGTTCAAAAAGATAACAAGCTCAGGCAGGGGATTTAATTGGGTCAGCGAAAATATAAAACCCTTGATGAGCAGCTTCCCGAGATCCTCCGCCCCCCTGCCCATGCTGTCCGCCGTTATGAGTACCGCAGGCCCTTTTCCTGCTGCAGGAGGGGGGAAGTCTCCCCCCTGCATCCCAACCTGCGGTTGTCCGGCACCCCCCTCTGCGGGGGTCCCCCCCGCAACGCCCCCCTTGTTTTTGACAATGGCCACCGTATAGATCGATGCCCCTTCATCCGTATAAGAAAAGGAAAAGCCTTCCCCCTTCGCCATCTTCTCTAGGTTCTGCACCGCGACAAAATTGTCCACCGTGACCGTCACGCCGTCCGCGCCCTTTTCAGCAAGGGCCTTCTGCGCATTTACCACAGGAATCGGGCAGGGATTCCCCCGCATATCCAATGTTTTCATATATCAAAATATAGCGGAATTTAACCGTTTGGGAAAGCGGTTTCACCCTTACCCATGTTTAGATGACTAAAAAAAGGCTGTGAATAGTGGGCGCCTCTAAAAACTCAAGGCCAAGTTTTTAGAGGCGCCCCAGTAATGCTAGAAGGCAAAACCCAGGGAAATCGTGCTGTGCAGGCCCACGTCAATGGAACTTCCGTAGGTGCCGCCCTTCTCCTTGCCGATAAATACAGGCACGGTGATGGTCGGTATAATCACGAAACCGCCCGGTTTGCCCGGATCGATTTTCAGGCCCGCTTCCGGGCTCACCAGGAACCCATGACGGCTCACATCCGTCACTTCCCAGGCGTAACCCAAGCCCAGATCAACAAAAAACGGCCCCCCCGCGGGATACCATTTCACCCGTGTCTGCGCGCCTGCCACTCCTCTGAACCACGAAGTATCGTTATAGGTGTTAATCTCAAACGAAAAGTTTCCGAAGGTTTCAAGGCCCAGGCTAAAGGAGCGTGTAATCGCCCGTTCGTAGGCGGTAACCATGCCGGGCCCGGACAGGCGCGCGGCATCACCAAACACCATACCCATACCGGCCAGGCCGGTCATTATCGTGTTCGGGTTTTCCGGCTGCGCCATCAGCACATTTGTTCCGCCCAATACCATCAGCACGATCACCACAAGTATTTTCTGTTTCATCATCAATTCTCCGATTTCCGGTTTTGTCGGCCGCATACGCAGCTTCCATTTGAACATACGCAACTTTCTGCAAATACGGTATGAGTATTTAATGATCTTTTGGCTTTTGTTTTGAATATAATTGCGTCGGTCAGTCAGTCAGTGGATTTATTTATTTTTATATCCCAATCCAATACTCTTAATATTTTCTGTCATTTTTTCAGGTATTTTTGTGATTGATCCTGAGTTATTTCCATGATTCATCTCCTTACAATTATTTTCTTAGCAATGGCTTCACGTCTCGTGTAAAATATGGTTCCTCTGGATACCAAAATAAATAATCAACATGCAGATAATTTTTCGCGAAATTATAAATTTCCTGCACAGTTACCTGATGTCCTGTTTGTGCATTATTTTGACTATAATTCCCCTCTTGTACCGCAAACCCTAATTTTATTTTCCCTTGATACTGTTCGGCAAAACGATAACCGTGATTCATTTGATTTTTTTTATATGGAATAGTATCTGGTCCGCCAATTCCAACAGATATATTTTCAGCATATTCAAAAAGCGATGATAAATAGCCTTTATCATCCCAGGGCAGCCATTCACCCGGCATAAAATTTACATATTGGATAACAGTCGATCCCGAAAATGCCGAACGAGCGGCTGCCATATTTTCTTTTATCGCATCTCTGTAAATTTCCGGTGAAAATCCAATCGGATAATATTTTCCAGTTGAACCAAAATCAACGGCTGTTTCCGGCAAGGTTATTCCTGCTATTTTTCCATCAAATTGTTTTCCCAATTCGTTCAATAGTTTGTGGAATCTTAATGCTACTGCCCTATCCCATCTACGGGCAACCCAACCGGCATTTCGTGGATTATTATCGTTATCATCAGAGAATTCATACTGAGCATTTATTCCGCCATGATATTCTGTATCTCCAATAATATAATCAGGAACATTTCTGATATTTGCATTGAATGAAACATCCTGAATTTGGATAAATAATTTTTTGTTTTTACCTGACAAAAAACTCAGGTCTTCTGCGATTGCACTAAAATCATATACATCCTTTTCCTTCTCCAAACCACGCCATGTATATTTTATTTGTGCGCCTGTAAATTGTGTACTATTATAAAAAGAAGCATTTCGAATGTTTTCCCTATCTAAATTAAAAAATACATAATTTTCTACAAGCGTCTGTGAATACAGAAATATGGAACCGTTTAATTGCAGTACCATAAAAAAAATCAACGGCCTTAATTTATTCATTTAATATTTTCCATAAAACTTTTTCACACATTACAATATTAATTCCATATACTTCTTCTCCGGTACAGTAAACCCAATATTTTCATATAGTTTTTCTCCATCTTTTGTTGCTAAAAGTTCTATATCAAAAACATTTTGTTTTTTAGCCTCTTCTACAATAATCTTTAATATACATGTCGATATTCCATTTTTCCTGTATTCAGGAAATGTATAAACATTTAATAATGTACCGGTTTTTCCGTTAATGGAATAATAATTTGCCGGTTTTTCATTTATTGCCAAAAAGGCCGTAGAAACTATAATATTATTGTATTCACAAATTATTCCAATAAATTCATTTTTTGATAAACATTTAACATAATATTTTTTCAATGAATCTATTATTTTTACTTTATTTTTTTCGGTCAAATCTTGATTCATTTCTGATAAAAATTCAAGACGTAATTTTACGAATATATCCAGATCATTTTCACCCATTTTTCTATAGACCAATTTTTTATTGTCAATTTCCATTTTATCCTCCAGAAATACAGACTAATTTCTAAACGAATGTATCGGCCAAGCGCCGATGAAGACGATAAACCTTAATTACGGAAACTGTGTATCGGCGCGGGAATCCTGCCTCCCCGCGCAATAAAAGCATCGCTGGAGGCCTTGTGCACTTCCATGATGGGCGCGCCGCCGAGGAGTCCGCCGAACTCGGCCCAGTCACCGGCTTTTTTGCCGGGCACGGGGATGACCCGCACAGCGGTGGTTTTGTTGTTCACCATGCCGATGGCCATTTCGTCGGCGATGATGGCGGAAATCGTGGAAGCCGGCGTATCGCCGGGTAAGGCGATCATGTCCAGGCCCACGGAGCAAACGCTGGTCATGGCTTCGAGCTTGTCAAGGTTGATGGAGCCTGAGCGGACTGCGGCAACCATGCCTTCGTCTTCGGAAACGGGGATGAAGGCCCCGGAGAAACCGCCCACGTGGGTGGATGCCATCACCCCGCCCTTCTTTACCATGTCGGTGAGCATCGCCAGGGCGGCGGTGGTGCCGTGGGTTCCGGCGGACTCAAGGCCCATTTCTTCAAGGATGCGGGCCACCGAGTCGCCAACCGCCGGGGTGGGCGCTAAAGAAAGATCCAGAATGCCGAAGGGGACCCCAAGCCGCTTGGCGGCTTCCATCCCCACAAGCTGGCCCATGCGGGTAATTTTGAAGGCGGTCTTTTTGATGATGTCCGCCAGTTCGTCAAAAGAAGCGTCCCGGTGGGATTCCAGGGCGGCCTTGACCACACCGGGACCGGAGACGCCGACATTGAGGCAGCTCTCCGCTTCGCCGGGACCGTGAAATGCGCCGGCCATAAAGGGGTTGTCCTCGGGGGCGTTGCAGAACACCACGAGCTTTGCGCAGCCGATGCCGTCCTGGTCCGCGGTCTTTTCCGCGGCAGCCTTGATCACTTCACCCATACGGCGTACCGCGTTCATGTTGATCCCGCTCTTGCTGCTTGCCACATTCACCGAAGCGCAGACCCGGCCGGTACTCGACAGGGCCGCCGGAATTGAACTGATGAGCCGTTCATCCCCTTTGGTAAAACCCTTCTGTACCAATGCTGAAAAGCCCCCCACAAAATCGATCCCCAGTTCCCCGGCAATTTCGTCCAGGACCTGCGCATAGGGGGTATAGTCCTCGTCGTCGGAGGAAGCGGCAACCAGGGCCATGGGCGTAACCGAAAGCCGTTTGTTGATGATGGGAATACCGTACTCGGTTTCGATGGCCCGGCCGACACTCACCAATGGGCCCGCGACCCGGAGGAGTTTTTCCCGGATGCGCTTACGAGTTTCCTCCCCGGAGGATGAGGCACAATCCAGCAGGGACACCCCCAATGTAATGGCCCGTATATCCAGCTTGTAGCGGATAAACATATCAACCGTTTCTTTTATTTCATAAGGCGTGAATAGCATTACTAAATCCTATGCATGGCGGAAAAGACCCGCTCGTGCATCAAACTGATGGATACATTCATCACCTCTCCCAGTTCCGCAAGTTCATCCTTAACCGTGTCAAGGGGTTTTGTGCCGGAAGAAAGGTCTACCATCATCATCATGACAAAATTTCCCGAAAGGATGGTCTGGCTGATATCTTCAATATTGATTTTCCGTTCCGCAAGAAATGCGCTGACCCTGGCGATGATGCCGACCTGATCGGTGCCCACCACGGTGATAATTGCGTTCATCGGTTTAGATGCCTCCGTTGTAATCGTTCTCTATCCTGTGTTCGGTAAGGAAAAGATCCAGCACCGTGAGAAACAGTATTACTATCATGGGGCCCAGGATAAGGCCGTTAAAACCAAAGGCGCTGAGCCCCCCCATGATGGCGAAAAAGATGATCAGGGGGTGAAGCTGGATGCGGTCCTTTAAAAACATGGGCCGCAAAAAATTATCCAAAAGTGAGATAAAGACGGCGGAAACCACCAGGAAAATCACCCCATTAACCACATCCCCGGTTAAGAGCCGGATAAGCCCCAGGGGCCACCACACAAGGCTGCCGCCGACCATGGGAATAAACACGCAGATAAAGGTGAGCATCGCCAGCACCAGGGCGCCCTTCACTTCAAAAATAGTAAAGATGATATAGGCCATTGTTGCCTGTATCAGGGCCACCATGATGTAACCGAAAAAAAGATTCCGGGTAATGTCCATAAATTTTCCCGTAAGGGCGGTGATGTATTCCTTGCGGATGGGAATGGCATGGAGTACCAGCCGGGAAAGATACGCGCCGTCGATGTAAAAAAAGAAAAGGCAGAACACCATCAGTACAATGCCAAAGAAAAAGCCGCCCACATTTTTTGCCACAGTAGTACTAAGGGCAAACATACGCTGGAGGCTGGAATTCAAAAAATTCATAAGATGGCTTTGAATCTCGTCGCCTGAGATGATGATCCGGTCAGCGGAAATATCTTTTATGAAATTGGAAAGATTTGCAAAAAGATCCTGAAGGGCTTCGGGCTTGTCATTGAACACATCCCGGACAAAGCGCATCAGATCCATTATCTGCCGGGAAAAAAGGGAGGCCACAAAGGTAAGGGGAATCAGAATGAGAATCGCCGTGCCGAGGGCGAAAACTGCTGCCAGAATATTTTTGATGATTTTCCCGCGGGTTTTGGTGAAATCAACATTCCGGATGATCCGGTGATGGATGGGGCTGATCAGAATATAGAACAGGGTGGACCAGAGGAGCACCGTAAAGAAGGGCGAAAAAAGCCTGAACACCATGAGGAGCAGGATGACGAGGATCGCCCCAAAGGCCAGGTTCTGTATCGTCCTGGAGGGGGGCAGCTTATTGAAGAGGTCGCTCATAGGCCCACCAGTATGCGCTGCGCTTCCGCATTCCCCGGATAAGCGGGATTGCGTTTCACCAAATCCTGAAGATGCTGTTTGGCCGCATCGGCTTCCCCAAGGAGGGCGCAGGTTTTTCCCAATTGCAAAAGGGCGTCCCAGTTATTCCGATCAAAACGCAGCAATTCCTGATAGGCGTCCCTGGCCTGGGGAAGATTTCCCGATGACACATAGGCCTGCGCAAGGTTAAGCCTTACGGTGGGGTTCCCCGATTCCATTGCCAGGGCCTTTTCATAATGTTCCACGGCGGAAGGCCAATTTTCCTGTTTGGTGTATACCTCACCCAGGTTGTTGTTAACCTGAGAATTGGACGGTTCCAGGCGGTACGCTTCGAGTAAATATTGCAGAGCCTCAGGGTACAAACCATTTTCAAGATAAAACCTTCCCAGATTTATCCGGGGCTTTACATACTTTTGGTCCAGGGCTGCCGCGGTGGCATAGGCCATGACGACCCCGTCAATATCCCCCACGGCCTCATTGGCCTGCCCCAGGGTATAGGCGTATTCCTTGTTGCCGGGGGAACTCTCCGCGGCCTTCCTGGCAAAGTTGACCGCTTCGGCATTTTTATTCAGGGCGATCTTCACCACCGCCATATTGTAATTGGTCTGATCATCATCTGGATTGATCTGTAAGGCCCGGTTAAAGGAAACCTCCGCCGCAACATAATTTTGAGCGGTGCTCTGGGCCGCCCCCATTTCCCGTAAGGAGGCGATGTCGTTGGGGCTGTACTGCAGGGCCTGGCTAAAAGAAGCTATGGCCCCGGCGGAATCCCCCTTTGCAAAAAGAATGCGGGCTATCTCCCGGTGGGCCACCGCATAGTCCGACTTAATGGCCACGGCCTTGCGGTAGGCATTGAGGGCCTCGTCCTGGCGGCCCAGGACACGGAGGGTGCCCCCCAGGTTATACCAGGCAGGTTCAAAGTCCGGCTTGATTTTGAGGCATGCCTCGAAGGACTGCCGGGCATCGGCAAAACGGCGGGCATTGAAATGGACCCGCCCCAGCTCAAATGAATACAGATAGTTGGCCGGGTCCAGCTTCACCGCTTCCTTAAATTCCTCGGCGGCATTATCCCACTGCTTCAAGTCCCGGTATATCTTTCCCAATGTATAATGGGGAAGGGCCTGGGTAGGATCGGCGGCAATGGCGGCCCGCGCCTGGGCTCCCGCTTCCAAAACGGCCTTGCGGCCTTCTTCGGTATCGCTCTGCGCAGTCCCGGCATCGTACCAGCTTTCGGCTATTTCCGCCCGTTTCTGTGATTCAAAGCGGGTTTCCTCCGGGGGGACACGGCTCAGGGCTTCACTAAAGGCTTTGGCGCCCCCTGCAAGATCCAGCTTCTCAAGCAGGGATTGCCCCATGGCTATGAGGTCATTCACCGCCCGCAGCTGGGCCTGTCTTTCAGCGGAGAGCCGGGCCAGTTCTTCCTCCTGGGCCTTGCGGCGGGCGGTCTCAGCCTCGGCGGCGGCCTTCTTTTCCGCCTCTTCGGCGGCCCTGGCGGAAGCTGCCGCCTCTGTGCGCTGCCGATCTTCCTCGGCGGCCTGGCGGCGGCTTTCCTCAAGCCTGGTCTGGGCGGTAATTTCCGCAGCACTGGGCTGCCTGCCTGTAGCAAGGGCCTGGGCCAGGGCGGCGGTTAAAGCGGCGGTGTCCGCGCCTGATGCGCCGGAATTCCCCCCCGCCGCATTAGCGGTACGGACCGCTTCACGGGACACCGCAGCGGCCGCACGGGCAGCCAGCGCCTCATCCCGGATATCCTTGGCTTCCTGATCGTTTGAGTCTTCTATAAGGAGCCGGTCCATGAGATCCAGTGCCCGGTCAAATTCATTCTGGGCGATATAATCCTTTGCAAGGTTTATGATATTCTGCCGCCGGCCCGCAAGCTCATTTCCACCGCGGTTTCCAAAAATACCGCCCTTCCCTAAAACCACAAAGCCCCCGGCAAGGAGCAAAATTAACAATAGGGCCGCTATGGCGATTCCTATCTTTTTTTTCTTTTCGCTTTCCATTATTTTATACTCCTATAAAAGGCAGCATTGCTGCCGCGTCAATCGGAAGTGTTACGAAGTAACACACTACTCCTATAAAAAGGCAGCATTGCTGCCATATCAATCGGAAGTGTTACGAAGTAACACACTACTCCCCTATTCAAGCTCAAATTCACCTTCATAACCCAGCACATCCTCGTTTCCTGCGGAAAGTCCCCGGGTTTCCCCCGCCGCGGACTGAAGGGATGCGGAAAGTTCGTCCATCATGCGCTGCCGTTGTTCCGCCGCGGCCTTCGCGGCATTCTCCGCCGCTATCCGCTGCCGCTCCGCAGCCTCCGCCGCTTGCTGTCTCTGCCGCTCCGCGGCCTCTGCAGCCTGCTGCTTTTGCCGCTCCGCAGCTTCCGCTACCTGCTGCTTCTGCTGCTCCGCGGCCTCCGCCGCCTGCTGCCTCTGCCGTTCCGCTGCCTCCGCCGCCTGCTGCTTCTGCCGTTCCGCCAACTCCGCGGCCTGTACCTTCCGCTGTTCCTCCGCCGCGGACTCTTCTTTAATATAAGCCATAAGCCGTTCTATTTCCGGCCTTTTGGGAGAGCCGGGGTCCAGGATCAGGAACAGTTCGTAATCGGATACGGCCTCCATTAGAGACCCGACCTTGATCCGGGTATTTCCCCGGTTCAAATAGGCCGAGGCATAGGCAGGGTCCGTTTCAATCGCCTGGGTATAGTACTGCTCCGCAAAAACCGCGCTTCCCTTGGTATAATACGCATTCGCCAGATTATAGGCAATGCGGGCCGTTTCGCCTCCGGCCCGGGGGAGGATCTTCCGGTATGTGGCGATGGCTTCGTCAATCATGTCCAGCTGCTGGTAGACAATCCCCAAATAAAGGAAGGCCTTTACATTGGAGGCGTCAAGGATGGTGGTTTTTTCCAGAAGGGCCTGGGCTTCCTTTGGCTTGTTCTGCATGAAGAGCTCTTCCCCGCGGGTAAAATCATCGCTTTGGGCGCTTAAGGCCCCGGCAAAGAGGAAGATCATACAGGGAAGCAGCAGAATTTTTTTCACGATACACCTCAATTCTAGTGTCGGCGTATCAAGGTTTGACATGAAGGGAGAAAGTATTTAATCTTCTATACATGCTCCGGCAAACGGAAAAAGTCCCATGAAAATACTCTGCATCTCGGATCAGATCGATCCCCTGGTTTATACCAACACCATCAGGGAACGTTTCGCCGATGTGGACATAGTCCTCAGCGCCGGGGACCTCCCCATGGATTACCTGGATTTCATCGTATCAAGCCTCAACAAGCCCCTTTTCTTTGTGTTCGGAAACCATAATCTAAAAGAATTTAAATATTTTCAAAAAAACGGGGACATCTATGCCGCCATGGAAGACCCGGAGGAAGAATTTCAGGGCTCCGGTGCAGTTCATATAAGCGGTAGGGTGGTCCGCGAGAACGGGCTCATCATCGCAGGCCTTGGGGGCTCCATGAAGTATAACAATGGGGAAAACCAGTTTACCGATAGGCAGATGATGGGGGAGATACTCAAAATGGTTCCGGCCCTGCTGTTTAACAGGCTTTTCCGGGGCCGTTATCTGGACATACTCCTGACCCATGCCTCGCCCAAGGGCATCCACGACAAACCGGATAAATGTCACTGGGGTTTCAAGTCCTTTCTGTGGTTCATGAAAAAATTTAAACCCAGGTATCTTATCCACGGACATATCCACCTCTACGATTTAGGGGATGTCCGCCTTACCCAATATGAAAACACAACGGTCATCAATGCCTACAGTCAATACCTTATTGATATCGATGAGGGGGAATTAAAAAAATGAATATAACCATGTACAAAGTTCAGGCGGAGGAAGATTTTAACAAGGCGCGGAACAAGGCCCTTCTTTCCCATATTCAGCACTTTATCAATACCGATCAGGACAGGCTCCTTTCGTTTAGTGATGTAAAGGATATCCTCAAGCCCAAAAACCAGGTCTACCTGGGTATGCAGACCGTGCCCATTGATCGTATCGTGGGCAGCGAGGGCCGCTACCGGGACTTCACCAAGTTTTTTCTGCCCAAGGCAAACCATCTGAAAACCCGGTGGCAGCGGGTTGATGAGGCCGCCCTTCAGGATATCATCCTGCCCGCCATTCAGCTTTATGAAATCGGCGGGGTCTACTTTGTCCGGGACGGAAACCACCGGGTATCGGTGGCCCGGTCGCAGGGCATTGAAATGATCGATGCGGAGGTGACAAGCCTTTCCAGCGAAATCTCCATTGATCCGAACATAACCACCGAGCAGCTAAAGGAAGCGGTTATCGCCCTTGAAAAAAAGATCTTCTACGAAAAAACCGATTTCGGAAAACTCACCGGTTGCGGGGATTTAAACTTTACCATGCCCGGCCGCTATGACGTGATCTACAATCATATTCTCGTACATAAATACTATATGAATCAGGGAATAGAAAAAGAAATTTCCTTTTCCGATGCCCTGGTTTCCTGGTACAAAGAAGTGTATTCCCCAATCATTAAAATTATTCAGGATGAATGGCTCACCCTGAATTTTCCCGGCAGAAGCCCCAGCGATCTGTATGTGTGGATCGTAAAGCATTGGGATTTTCTGAAAAGAAAATACGGGGTCTATTCCCTGTCCGATGCGGCAAAGGATTTTTCCGTCAAATACGGCCAGAAGCAGGGGCCCTTTTTCCGGTTCCTCGCAATGCTTGCGGGCCGTATCGGCCGTTTATTCAGTAAAAAGAAAAACTAAGGTGGCGGTCTTGCGCTCTCAGGCCCAGAAGGGTTCCGCGAGGAACCCCATCGATCCTCCCTATAACCGTTTCTTCGATTTTATCGAAGCCGGCGCGGATCGTTTCGGGATCATCAAATCTTTGCTGGAAGAATTTCATCTCAATTCCCTTGTTCTGCCCATTGCCGGGAACCGTCACTTTTTTATCTTCCCCCGGGCCCAGAGCCTGAAAACTTCCGCGGGGTTCCCCTTTCGCGATCAAAATCCCGTCATCCTTGCGGCCCATTATGATCGGGTTCCACAAAGTCCCGGAGCAAATGACAACAGCGCCGCAGTTTTTCATCTGATAAAAACCGCCCTGAAACTTGAGGAACAAAAGGCCGAGCGCTGGATCATCATCTTTACCGACAAGGAAGAACTGCAAAAAGGTGAGGGCATCATGGCGCAGGGTTCCTACACCCTGGCGGAAACCCTGCGTCAGGGCGGGCTCGGCAGCGCACGGGTCTTTATCTTCGACGCCTGCGGCGCCGGGGACACCCTGATAATCTCCACCACCACGGATCATTTACTGCGGAACGACGAAGGGCCGGGGATACGGAAAGCCCGGCGGCAGATACAGGACCTGCGGCGCCACGCCCTTAAAACCGCCCGGGATATTAATCTGCAAAAGGTCCTCCTCCTCCCCACCCCCTTCTCGGATGACGCAGGATTTCTGCGGGCGGGCATCCCCGCCCAAACCATCACCATGCTCCCCGCCGCGGAGGCTCACCCATTCGCGGCATTACTGCGGGGGCAGCCCCATTTTTCAGACGCCCTCCTCTCCCGCGAAATACAGGAAACCACGGACAGGCAGCGCATCCCCGAAACCTGGCGCAGCCTCAACAGCCCCGCAGACAGCCACCTGCGGCTGAGCCCCGAACACTACGGCCAGGTTGTGCGCTTTGCGGCGGGGCTTTGCAGGTAATATAATAAATGGAGGAAAGAAATGAATAATCCGAATTGCCCCTGTGCGAACAAGAAATGCCCTGTGATTGGAAATTGTACCGAGTGCAGGGCAAATCATAAAAAGCCTTATTGTGAATCCGGCAGGGTACAAAGATCCTTTGCACGCTTTGGATTTAAAATCTATGATGCAATGGTCGGCGCGAAGAATAAGAAGGAAACTTGATGTATGGGAGTAAAAGCTATTTCTTCGTAAGCAGACTTACTATTTCCCCGATATACATCCGGTGGTAATCCGTGCCGCCGTAGGACTTCTCAATTAAAACAGGATCGAGAAACGCAGCCGGATCGAAATCGTGGGTGTAGAGCTTACGGCAGACGATGATTTCCGAAGCTTCCTTAAAGCCCACGGCCCCCGCCGCCTTGCCTCCGGCGATGCTGTGGTCAAACACGATGGGGTTAAGCCCCGCCTCGGCGGCCTTGTCAATGTCCCGGCCGGATTTCTCGCCGCAAAGGGAGAGGGCATCGCGGTATCCTTTATCAAAAAATGAAAGGGTAAAAAGGGGATTGTCGTTGGCAAAGCCGAAGGTATGCCGGGATGGCCGGATAAACATGAAGGCCACGTCCCGGCCCCAGAGCACACCCAGGCCGCCCCAGGAGGCGGTCATGGTGTTCCAGTCCCCGGCGCTTTCCGTGCCGGCGGTGATGAGCATCCACCCGCTCCCGATCCGTTCCGAAGGGGAACCGGGAAATTCCCGGATGCTCTTTTCAACCCAGCTATTGTCAGCCTTGATCACACTTTTCTGTTTCATAAAAACTCCTTCCCATTATTAATCATATAAAGAATTTAACCACGAACCACACGAAAAACACGAACCAAGAATAATAATATCATTTGATTCGTGTTGTTCGTGTCGTTTGTGGTTTATATTCTCTTCTTAAATCCCCAAAATCTTACTGTACGCATCCAGCGCGGAATCCCCGGAGTTGCCGGCGAGTACTTTCCGGGTCAGGATCTTCCCAAGCTGGACCCCTTCCTGATCAAAGCTGTTGACGTTCCACACAAAGCCCTGGAACATCACCTTGTTTTCAAAGTGGGCAAGAAGGGCGCCCAAAGCCTTCGGGGTAAGCCGCTTGCCGTATATCAAACTTGAGGGACGGCCGCCGGGGAATTCCTTGTTCCGGTCGCTGTTGCTGCTCCCCTTGGCAAAGGCGGCAATCTGGGCGGCAAGGTTTGCCTTGAGCTTGGTCTGGCTCACCGAGCCGTCCACGGTGACATCATCCCCGCGCTGGCTTTCGGTAAAGCCCACGAACTGGAGGGGCACGATGTCGGTGCCCTGGTGGAGGAGCTGGTAGAAGGAATGCTGGCCGTTGGTCCCCGGCTCACCGAAGACCACGGGGCCGGTGGAATAGGCCACGGGTTTACCGTCCCGGTTGACCCGCTTGCCGTTGGATTCCATGTCAAGCTGCTGGAGATGGGCGGGGAAGCGGGAAAGGGCCTGGCTGTAGGGCAGCACCGCCGTGTAGGGGTAACCCAAAAAGTTCCGCTCCCACACGCCGATGAGGGCGTCGAGGAGGGCGGCGTTTTTGAGAATGTCCGGCTCCAGTGCGGCCTTGTCCGCCTCGTGAGCCCCGGCGAGGAAGTCCCTGAAAACATCGGGACCAAAGGCCAAAGACAGAATGACCCCGCCGACACCGGAGGACGAGGAATACCGGCCGCCGATAAAATCATCTATATAGAAGGAATCGAGGTAGGCGGGATTATGGGCCAGGGGGCTGGTTTCGCTGGTGACCGCTACAATGTGCTTGCTGGGGTCCAAACCCGCCTTCTTGAGCTTGTCCTTGACGAAAAGCTCATTGGCCAGGGTTTCCTGGGTGGTGCCGCTCTTGGAAACCAGCACGAAAAGGGTCTCCTCTATGGAAACTGCGGCGCATACCTGGGAGGCGTCATCGGGGTCCACATTGGAGATGAATTTGGCATGAAGTTTCAGCTTGCCCTCGGCAGCGGCCCAATTTTCCAGGGCCAGGTAGATGGCACGGGGCCCCAGGTCCGATCCGCCGATACCGATCTGCACCGCCGCCTTAAAGGCCTTCCCGGTGGAGCCCTTTATCTTTCCGGCGTGGACATCGGCGGCAAAAGCGCCCAGTCGGTCCAGTTCCTTCCGGTAGAATTCGCCGATGTTTTTCCCTTCGTGGATCACGGGCTTGCCCAATTCTCCCCGGAGAAGCTGGTGCAGCACCTTGCGCTTTTCCCCGGTGTTTATCACTTCCCCATCCAGCAGGGCCTTGTATTTACCGATCAGCTCCTGCTCATCGGCGAGTTCCTGGAGGATTTTCAGCACCCCGTCATCCACGGCCTTGGCGGCCCAGGAATAGGTGAGCCCTGCCGCAATGGGGGTCAGGCTCTTCTCCACCCGGGCGGCGTCAAGCCGGGAAGCGAAATCGAATTTCTTTCCCGCAGGGGCAAGGGCCTGCAACTTTTTGTAGGCCGCAGTCTGGTCAAAATCATTGTAATGCATATCCAAGCTCCTTAATAAATAATATTTCTTCAATCCTCCAGCTCAGGAATCGACTCCTTCATCCGGTTCATAAAGTCCTCCCCGGTGATGCCTTCCCGGAGGGCCACGAAAACCGTGTCGTCCCTGCCGGAAATGGTGCCCAGCACGTCGTCAAGGCCGAGGTTGTCCACCGCCATGGCCACCGTATCGGAATGGCCCGAATAGGTCCTAATCACCACGAGGCTCCCGGACCATTTGATGGACACATAGCCCCGCAGAAAATCATGAATATAGGCGCGGGCCGTTTCCTGCTGCTCCTCTTCATCAGGGAGGGAATAGATATAGCCCTTATGGCCATCGGAAATTTTCCCCACCTTGAGGAGCTTGAGGTCCCGGGAAAGGGTCGCCTGGGTAACCGCAAACCCCTCTTTTTGCAGATGCCCCAGCAGGGTTTCCTGGGACTCAATATGGTATTCCTTGATAAATTTTCTGACAGCCTGTAAACGGGCCAGCCTTTCTTTCACCTGCTAACTCCAGAGGGCAAAAATCGAATAATTATGCTGAATACCTGCATAAACATACGGTATGAAGGGAATTTGTGCAAGCCGTTGGGGATTGGGGCTTGATACATCAAGCGCCGTGCGGATGTTCTTTCACGCGGTTTTGGAACAAAACAACATTCATTTATATCTCCAGCAAATTAGTCTCCCTAATGGATTTGTCTTTATCGGAAATATAAATTGTTTTTATCTCGAAAGGCCCAAACTGAAAATCCTTGCTGAGCTTCAGCCAGGTAAAATCAATGTTCGCACTGCCCTTCTTCCCTCCGGCCTCCACTGCCCGGACTACCCAGCCTTCATTATTCTCCGCCCGTTTGATCGTGGAAATAACGACCGAATGATTTACATGACAGTAACTCTGTTCCAGTGGAAACTTTCCGTCGTGGACGGATTCGACCACATACACAGG
>BOBW01000019.1 GCA_026002595.1 Spirochaetia bacterium
GACCGGGAAGAAATGAAAATGAGCTTGTTCCGTTCTGTGCTCAAGGCGGAGCCGTTATGAATATGCCGCAAGAAACGTCCATCAATCACCGGATAAAGGAAATTCGCCGCGCCCTCAGATTGTCCCAGGTAGAGCTTGCTCAGGTCATATCCCTTTCAAGCGGGTACCTGGCGGCGATAGAGGTGGAAAAACGGCGGGTGAATGATCGCCTGGTAAAGCTCATCGGCGCGGCTTTTAACGTAAATGAAAAATGGCTCAAGGACGGGACAGGGGAGATGTTTATCAAGGCCCCTGATAAAAATTTTGCCCTGCTGGTTAATCTTTACAAAAAACTGAACGGCAATTTTCAAAATTATATTTTAAAACAGATAAACTATCTTTTAGGCATACAGGACCGTGAAAAAATTGACGCCCCTTAATCCATTACGGTGACTCTGGTGGCGCGGTAACGGGGACTCTCGTCACGTTTGCTGCGCTCCTCGTCTTCTTCGCGGAGGTACTTTACCTTCATGCCGGGCGCGAGTTCGTCAAAATCCCGGTTGGTCAGGGTACTGTAGTGGAAGAAAACATTGTTGACATTTTCATCCTTTATAAAACCAAACCCATCCTTCACGCTGATTATTATTGATTCCCGTTCCGCAGTTTCTGCGGCGGGCGTTTTGGATTCAATGGCGCTTCCCAGGATGCCCCCCTCCATGAGGAGCGGGACAGGGCCGCCAATCATGGAACCAATGTCCTCCATTAGCAGGGATGGCTGGGCAATATATGGCCGTTCCGTGACAAAGAGATCCCTGATAATGTCGCTGTCCGGATGTTTTTCGATCCGTTCATGCATGGATACGGGGTATAAAACTTCTTCCAAAAGCTGGCGGGAAGTCCGGGTTTCTGCGGTGACGCCGTTTTCATTGTTGTAGGAAAAATCCCAGCTGATGAGCATCACCTGTGTCCCCAGGGTGTTGAGTTTGCGGACCAGGGGGACATAATCGCCATCCCCGGCAACCAGGACCAGGATGTCGAATTTCTTGTATATCGCAAGCTCGTATGCTTCCAGGGCAAGCCATACGTCGATGCCCTTTTCCTGCATGGAGTTGTTTCCGTTGTTGTACCGGAGGGGCAGGTAATGGGTAACGATATTTTCATGCATAAGGATGTCTTCAAATATCCGTTCACTCTGCACCTTGTCCCCCAGCTCCTTGGCCGATGAGCGGCCCTTGAAGTAATGGGCGTCGATTATCTGGCAAAGCCGTATATCGTTTAACTCGGTTTCTTTTGCAATTTCATGGCGTATAAAATTATGGAGCCCGTTGATGCTGATACGGGCCTTTTTTTCGTGCTCATATTTGTAATAATTACTTACTTTATAAAAGTAGTACCCGTCATAAAAAATGCCTATCCGTATTAGTTCTTTCATTCGGTTATTCATAATTGAGGTTATTTTAATCGAAATATCGGGTTGTGTCCAGACAGGCGCCGTTCCCGCGCATACACAGAGAAGGGAGGGCGTCCCCCACCCGAATGAAACTGGGGGAATCCGCCTCCGAGCCCCGAGTACGGGTCTCTCCGGCGGGGACGCCCAGAAATTCATTCGTGCGTGTGCCGCCCTCCCTTCCCCGTGCCTGTGTGGTGGGGCTCCGCTGTGGGGAAGAGACCGGAAGTCGATTGAATGGCAAAACTATCAAAAATTATTTTTGAGTGTTTAGATTTAGTGAATACCATATTAGTTCTTTCTGAATTTTTTATGCGCTGAAAAAACAGTATAACTGTTTGCCATTTATTTTCTCGCGAATGGCGTCATCCAAGCTCTACTACCTCATCCAATGATTTGAGCAGGGTATAAAATTTGATGTTTTCATCAAAGTCAACGAGATCAACTTTGTTTGATAGACTTCGGTCCAATATTGAATAGACCCTGAAAAATTTCCTGGGCGGCAGCCCGGTTATCCCTATATCTATGTCGGAATTCTCATGAGTTTTTCCGGTAACGATGGAACCAAAAAGATATACGGACTTACACCCCTCATTTTTAAGTACATTAGCGGCGGTTTCAATATCTTTACGGTACTTTTGGGGAATATTAAGTTCCGTTCTCATATATAGTGCCTCACGCTTTTCTCTTCCTGAAACCCGCTGATGCGGGCCAGGATGTAGGCGGAAAAGGATGCGATGCTTACGTCGAGGAAGGTTCCCACGGCGATGAGGTAGAAGGCCAGGGGTTTGAGGATCAGGTAGCCGCTTTCAAAGCCCCGGCCGTAGCCTGAGCAGAGGATGGCGAGGGCGATGTAGGCGCCGTCACCGGGGTGGCGGGCGAGGAAGAAGGAGATGACCAGGGCGCGGAGGCCGATGGAAAAAATATCCGCCAGGGGGATGTCCAGGCTGGATTTTGATTTGATGACCACGATAAAGGCGATGGCCGCAACCATGGCGCTGCCCGCCCTGCCGAAGGTGGCAAAGAGGCTGATGGTCACCGCATTGGATCGCCGGCGGGCGCCGAGGTTTTCCTTGGTGTGGCGCAGTAAAACCGGCAGGGAAAAGTTGATGTCCCCGGAAAAAAACGCGGCGATTGCGGGGCCCAGGGAGCCGTAGAGGATCGCCCAGGGGTTGGCCTTGGGCTTAAGCAAATGGATAAACAGGGGCAGTATGCCGAAAACCAGGACAAGGCTGCATACCCCCAGCAGGGTGATAAGGTTCCCGAAAACTTCGGCCTGCTGTACCCCCTTAAAGCGGACGGCCCAGTAGGCCGCAAGGCTTATCATCAGGAAGCCCAGGACTTCCGAAAAGAAGGAGGCGATGTGGTAAAAAATCCGGGAGAGGGAATCCACCAGGGAGATGACGGGCTTGGTGTAACTGCGGTCGTAGGACAGGCCCATGCCCAGAAAGAAGGCGAATATGCAGACGGGGAAGAGGTAGACCCCGTCGCTCACCAGGACCTGGAACATGTTTGAAGGGAAGAGGGCAATAATGTTGTCCGCAGTGTCCAGGGAGATCGATTCAAACTGCTCTTCAAAAAAGAAGGGAACCCGTGCAGGGGGAAAGAGCAGGGCGGCAATGATCCCGGCGGCGATGACAAAGACGGCGCTGCCGGCGATCAATAAAAAAGACTTGAACACCAGGGGCCAAAACCGGCCGTCCTGGCGGAGTTCGTAAATAGCGATGGTCAGGGAAAAAACCAGAATGGGGATGACCGTATAACGGCCAATTCCCAGGGCCAAATTTTCCAGCCATACGAGGGCATTAAGGACAAGCTCATTATCCTGGGGCAGGAAATTCCCCAGGATAATGCCCGCGATGGAACCGATTAATAGTTTTACCCAGACCTTCATCTATAACTACTTTCCAAAGTACCGTTGGGCGTTTCCAAAGGAGATGTCCCGGACCATAGCCCCAAGGAGTTTGAAGTCATTGGGGATTTCCCCGTCCTCCGCCCAGGTTCCCAGGATGTTGCAGAGGATGCGGCGGAAGTATTCATGCCGGGGGTAGGAGAGGAAACTACGGGAGTCGGTGAGCATCCCCACAAAACGTGAAAGAAGGCCGATGTTTCCCAAAAGCTTCATTTGATCCTCCATGCCGTCTTTGTGATCCAGGAACCACCAGCCGGAACCGAGCTGCATCTTGCCGGGAAGCCCCGGACCGCCGTCAGGACCGTTTCCCTGAAAGCCGCCCATGACGGTACCCAGGGTGTAAAAGTCCTTGAAGTTGAGGCTGTAGAAGATCGTCTTGGGGAGTTTGCCCTGGGCCTCAAGGTAATCCAGGAGCCGGGCCAGTTTTGCCGCAACAGGATGGTCGTGGACCGCGTCGTAGCCCGTATCAGCCCCCAGCGCCTTAAAGGACCGGGTGTTGACGTTCCTTATGGCGGCGATATGTATCTGCATGGCCCAGCCTTTGTCGTGGTATTCCGCGGCCAACCGGGTCAGGAGGAAGGTCTTCCAGGATTCCGCTTCACGGGCATCCGGGGCCTTTCCCGCAAGGGCGGCGGCGAAGGTTTCCCGCACTTCCTTTTCCCAGGCGCTTTCCGATACCGGGCCAAGACCCGCTCCCTTGCTCGTTTCAAAGGGAAGGAATTCCAGACCGTGGTCGGAAGCCCGGCAGCCCAGCTTGTCAAAGAAGGCCACCCGGTCCCGGAGGACCCCTAAAAGATCATCAAGATTGGTGATACTTTTCCCCGCGGTTTTGGCGAGACCGGCGATATAGGCGGCAAAGTCGGGCTTTTCAATGTTGAGCGCCCGGTCGGGCCGGAAAGAGGGGAGTACCCTGGTTTCGGTTTTCCCGGCGGTCCGTACTTTTTCGTGCCATTCCAGGGTATCCGCGGGATCATCGGTGGTGCCCACCGCATAAACCTTGAATTTTTTGAAGATCCCATAGACTGAAAATTCCGGATCGTTTTTGATCCGCTCATTGGCGGCCTTCCAGATATCCGGGGCGCTTTCCCTGTTCAGGGGTTCGTAAATATCGAAGAAACGCTGAAGTTCCAGATGGGTCCAGTGGTACAGGGGGTTGCCGATGATGGCCGGCATGGTCTCCGCCCAGGCAAGGAATTTGTCGTAGGGCTCCGCGTTGCCGGTGATCAGGTTTTCATCGATCCCGTTGGCCCGCATAACCCGCCATTTGTAGTGATCCCCGTAGTGGTTTTCCCCCAGCCAGATACTTGAGAGGTCGGAAAACCGGCGGTCCTCCGCGATATCCCGGGGCGGGAGGTGGCAATGATAATCAAAAATCGGCTCCCCTGTTGCCGCTTCGTGGTAGAGCTTGCGGGCCGTTTCGTTGGAAAGCAAAAAATCCCTGTCCATAAATTGTTTCATAGCCGCCTCCGTTTCCCCAGAATACCGTAAGCCTTGCTGTTCTGCAAGGCAGCCTTGCTATTTCGCAAGGCCGCCGAGGATATTGGCGGCGATGGGATTTTCTTTGCCGTTTAGGGCATCCACAACCGCCTCAATGACAGGCGGGGGCATCTGCCCGCCGCTCATCATCCCCAGCGCCCGCAGGGGCATGTCCCCGAGCATGTGTTCCACCATTTTCATGATGTCGGAACTTCCCTCGCCAAAGCTTTTTGCCGCATTCGCGGTAACCATCTTAAACAGGGCTGCGCCGACAGGGGTTTCCTTGATGTCGTTCAGGGTGTTGTTCACCGTAAAGGGATCACCCGGCTGCGGCCCCCTGGGCAGTTCCCGCCCGTAGAGCGCCTTAAATGCGGCATCGCTTATGCGGAGTTCCCCCCTGGGCAGGGCGAAGTAGTCCGGGGCCTTTTCCTTTAAGGAAGCCAGGGCCGCCTCCTGGCCGTCCCCTTCCGCAGTGACTGTTCCTGAAAGCCTGATATCCGCGCTGCTTGTGCCGATCAGGATTTGATATTCCCCGGCTTCCACCGCCCAATCGGCAACAGGCGCGTTGTAGTAGGCAAAACTCCGGGTATCCAGGGTGATGGTCACGGTTTTGCTTTCACCGGCCTTGAGAAAAACCTTTTCAAAGCCCTTGAGTTCCTTCACCGGCCGTATAATGGCCGATGCCCCGGCTCCCGTTTTCCCGGCGGCCACGTAAAGCTGGGCGATTTCAGCTCCTTCCCGGCTGCCTGAGTTCTTTACCGTGAAAGTTGCCTTCAATGTACCGCCGCTTTTGAATTGGGGCTTGTCGAGCCGCAGATCGCTGTATTCAAACTTCGTGTAGGAAAGGCCGTAGCCAAAGGGCCAGGCCACGCTTTTCCCAACGGTGTCGTAATAGCGGTAGCCCACAAAGAGGCCTTCCCGGTATTCCACGTTTGTTGAACCGCCGAAATAATGGTAGCTGGGATTGTCCGCAAGGGCCTGGGGCCAGGTTTCCGCCAGCTTCCCCGAGGGAGAGCGGGCGCCGGTCAAAAGGTCCGTAATGGCCCCGCCCCCGGCCTGTCCGCCTAAGTAGGCAGCCAGTATGGCCGGCGCCTTGTCCTTCCAGGGGATTAGTACCGGCGCGCCCAGCTGAAGCACCACCACCGTATTGGGCTGCACCTTGAGCACCGCCTCGACAAGTTTGTTGTGGGCCGCAGGCATGTCCAGGGATTGCCGGTCAAAGCCCTCGCTTTCGTATTCGTCGGGAAGGCCTACGAACACCACCGCGATGTCCTGTTGGGCCGCCAGTTCTGTTGCTTCCCGGATGAGTTCATCTTCACTTTTGCCCGCTCCGGCAGCAGGGTCGAGGATATAGCCGGGGGCATATTCCGCAGAAATCCCTGCGGCGTTAAGGGCGTCCCATGCGTTGTCCAGCCGGGAGGGGTTTATCTTGCTGCTCCCCGCGCCCTGATACCGGGGGGTCTTGGCAAAGGCCCCGATCACCGCAATGGTTTTTCCCTTTTCCAGCGGGAGGATGCCGCGGCCATGGCTGTCTTTATTCTTCAATAATACCGCGGAATCCGCGGCGGCCCGCCGGGCCAGGGCGTGGTGGGCTTCGGCGTTATAGGTATAGCCGGGTTTCAGGCTTTCCTTTGATTTAAGGATCATCTCCACTACCCGGAGAACCACCCTGTCCAGGGCGGCCTCTTCCAGGGCGCCGCTTTTTACCGCTTCTACAATTTTGGCGTCGTTCAGGTTACTGGGACCAGGCATCTCCAGGTCCAGGCCTGCGCGGACACCCTCCACCCGGTCGGCGGTAGCGCCCCAGTCGGTCATCACAAGGCCGGAAAAGCCCCATTCATCCCGCAAAATATCGCTTAAAAGTTTTTTGTTTTCGCTGGCATAGGTCCCGTTGATCCGGTTGTAGGAGCACATCACGGTCCAGGGCCCGGCCTTTTTCACCGCACCCTCGAAGCCCGCAAGGTAGATTTCCCGAAAGGTCCGCTCATCGATCACCGAATTGCTGGTCATCCGGCACTTTTCCTGATTGTTGGCGGCGTAGTGCTTGAGGCTGGTCCCCACGCCCTTGCTTTGAATCCCTTCAATGATGGCGGCGGCAAGCTCCCCCGCGGCAAAAGGATCTTCGCTGATGTATTCAAAGTTCCGCCCGCAGAGGGGGCTCCGTTTGATATTGGCGGCGGGCCCCAGGATCACTGAAACCTGCTCCTGCAAGCACTCCTCCCCCATGGCCGCCCCGATTTCCTTGAGCAGCGCCCGGTCAAAACTGCATGAGCTGGCGCAGGCCGCGGGGAAACAGGTGGCCGCCACGCTCTGGTTGATCCCCAGGTGATCGCTCGACCCCGCCTGTTTCCGCAGGCCGTGGGGGCCGTCGGTCACCATCACCGCCGGCAGACCCAGCCTGTCAATCCCCTTGAGGGTCCAAAAATCCCGTCCCGAACAGAGGGACGCCTTTTCTTCCAGACTGAGCTGGGAAACAATTTCTTTTGCAGTCATATTAATCTCCTGTAATATTTGTTCATAATTCTGTTATAGTATATACGATAAAAAAGTTTTTGGTACGGAGGGATGTGATGGCTGAATTTATTACGGAACCTAGCCGGGAAATACCGGTTTTGATGGATGCGGATGTGGTGATTGTTGGCGGCGGGCCCGCGGGCATTGCGGCCTCGGTGAGCGCTGCCCGGGCCGGGGCAAAGGCCGTGGTGGTGGAACAGTACGGCTGCCTTGGGGGGCTTGTCTCCCTTGGAGCCATGGAACCCCCCAGCTGGTACCGCCTGGAACAGACCACCATGCCCGGCGGTATTATAGAAGATCTTGATCAGAAGATGATCGCCATGGGGGCAACCAGCAAAACTTTTTTCCACCCCTGTGCGGCGGTGGCCTACGATACGGAAATGTTCAAATATGCGGCTGATGAATTCATTAAGGAGAACGGGGTCATCCCGGTGCTCCACTGTTTGGGGGTGACCCCCATCATGGAGGGGAATGCCATCACCGGGGTGATTACGGAAAGCAAATCGGGCCGCACCGCCATCCGGGCAAAGCGGGTGATCGACTGCACCGGGGATGCGGACATTGCCTTCCGTGCCGGCGTTGAATGCGCCATGCTGGACGGCCCCAACGGCGCCATCCCCGAAGGCAGGCTGCACCAGGCCACCCTGGTCTACGGCCTTACCGACATCGACACCGTTGCTGTTGAGGCCGACGCGGATGCGGACCCCGCCAACCGCAATCCCGTGATGCACCGGGGCATGCACCACTGGTGGGAAGCCGCCCGTGACGCCGGGGAAAAACTGCCCGAGGGCACCAACAAGCGCTTCATTTACAACCGGGTCACCAGGAACGAAATCCCCGCCATGAACCACTGTTTTGTCTGGGCCGACGGTACCGATGTGCTGTCTCTTACCCAGGCGGAAATCCATAGCCGCAGCGATATTGTCAAGGTGATCCCCTTCCTCCGCAAATACGCAAAGGGTTTCGAGAATGCCAAACTGCGGAACTTCGCCGCGACCATCGGCATCAGGGAAACCCGCCGGATCAAGGGCGAGTACGCCATCACCTTTAAAGAGATTTTTGACGAGGCCCGTTTCCCCGATACCATCGGGGTCTACCCCCTCTGCCTGGACGGCCCCGAAGGGGTCATGCCCGGCATCACCCCCGCCTATTTCCAGGTTCCCTTCCGGCTTACGGTGCCCCGGAAGATTGAAAATCTCCTCGTGGCCGGCCGCTGCGTGTCGGCGGAACGGCGCGCCCATTCAATAACCCGTCACGTCAACTTCGCCTTTGTCACCGGCCAGGCAGCGGGAGCGGGGGCGGCCATCTCCATCAAGCAGGATGTGCCGGCCCACAATGTTGACATCAAATCACTGCAGAAGGAATTGAAGAAGCAGCGGGTGAGGATAGAGTAGGCTTCAGTACATACAGTCTTATAAATTCTTCAAATATTTGTTCCCTGTTTTTTGCTGTCTCAAAATAGGGCAGATTATTTTTCACACATTGCCCTTTAATTATCTTGCTTTGCTCTACAATATTGAAACAATTTTCCCTATTTTCTTCATCAGAATAATAATAAGTATAATCATTTTTGTTATCATTTTCTTTTAATATTTGAAAACGTTCTTCAGCCGTTACATTGGATGTAATAAAATAATATATTTCAAAATTTTCATTGCCGATATTCTTTACATAATCATCCGGTAATAATTGGTATATGTCTATGACAATCTTTTCATTAAATTCATCGTATTCACCGCTTTTATACATTGCGCTGATAAATTTTGAAATTTTATTGCTGATATTTTTCATTATTTCAAAGGACGGCATTTCTGCATAAGTATTAATTCCTGTTTCCGGAAATATTTTTTCAAATCCTGCAATAATTGAATCCATACTAATATGTTGATAACCATATTTTTTTGATAAGATATGAGAAATTGTACTTTTACCTGCCCGTGGAACTCCGGCTATAATAATATTTTTATTCATTTTATTTCCTCCATAAGAGGGGAATATCCCCCTTGCGGGGCCGGCGGCGGTTTTCGTTCCGCTATTTTTAACGTGTAATAGGTTACAAAAACATAAACCGCCATAATCGAAAGCAGAGCGGCAAAAAACAAAATCCCGGGGCGGCTCTCATCCCAATAGTCAAAGGAAAACCCTAAAAATAATTTTGCGAACATATCACGGTCGAAGGACGCCCACACACCAAAAGCGGCAAACATAAACGCCGTTACCTTTACCGCCTTTGCGCGGGCGCGATTTTCGCCTGACACACCTAACATTTTGCGCGTCACCTTTACAAACATTCCCCAATGAAGCCCAAGGTGAACGCCGATTTCAGGCAGGCCCCAATAGGCCGCGGTTGTGTGTATGCTCCGCAACAACATTCCGCCGGGCAAATGCAGAAACGCCAACACGGCGCGGGACTGCAGCAAGCCGGTGATTAAAACGGCGGCAAAAGTGAATACCAGCGCGGCATTGCAGGCGGTCATCACGGCACGGCGCAGTGTGTATTTGCCTTTGAAAACAGTTTTATACCATTTGCGGTTGATGACATTATGCGCGATAAACAGCACAAACACACAAACGCCTATCCATTCGTGAGCGGTATCCCCGGTTATGCGGTAAGCGTAAGCGCATAGCAGAAGGATCGTCATTGCAAGGTCTATGATGATCCTTGCAATGAGTTTCGTTCCCACTAATTCACCATTCCAAGCCGACGAAGCCAGGCGTCAACTTCTTTTTGAACGGCGTCGCGCTCCCTCTGGCCGCCGAGTTCAAAACTGCCGCTGCGTCCGCCCCGGATAGCAAGTCCTTCCAGAACAGCAGCCTTTGGGATCAGTTTTTTCAGGTCGTTGACGCTGCTTCCCAGACGGCTTCCGTTATGTGTGCAAAACGGAATGATCGTTTTTCCCGCGAAATCATACTGCTCCAAAAAAGTGAAAAGCGCCATCGGCATAGTTCCCCACCAATTCGGATAGCCTACAAAAATAACATCGTAGGAGTCCATATTGCCGACCCTTGTTGAAAGCGCGGGGCGGGCGTTTTCCCGTTGTTCCTTCTGTGCCAAAGTAATAAGCGGATTATATTCCTTGGGATAGGTTTGGACGGTTTTAATTTCAAAAATATCCGCGCCTACTGCGCTCTCTATAACCTGTGCGACAACACGGGTGTTTCCGCTTTCCGAAAAATACGCGACAAGAATTTTATTTCTGCCGTCCGATTGTGCACCCAGTTCCATAAATCCCTCCACACAAAAGAATGTTAATGCAAAGAGCAAAAACTTTTTCGTCATCGTAAGCGCCTCCTAAGGGATAAAATTCGTCATTCCTCCTTATTTTAAACCCTTTTCGTCCAGCCAATATGCGATATGCTCCGCAACAACCTGATTATTCAAATCTGACATGATAAAGTGCGTGTTTCCGGTAATGCTGATTTCAGGCAAATGAACAAGGGTAACGTCCCCTCCATAGCGGTTCACTGTTTCCGCCCATTCTTTCGCCGCGTTCAATACCATTCGCCAGAAATTCTGCGCGAATATATCTGTTTCATTCGCGGGGATATTATCACCAAAATAAATGATAATGGGGATTTTAGTCAGCTTCACAAAATCGTCCATGGAAATGTTTTGCGGATTTTCGCTGTTTTCTTCATGGGGCAAGGGAAATCCAGCGGGTTCAAGGGCGATGACCGCTTTTACATTTTCATTTTTTATTGCCGTTTGCCAGCCCGGGCCGCCGCCCTCTGAATGGGTAAACAGAATACCGGGACCCGCTTTGTCAAATACGGCCGCTATTCCGCTAGAAATTATATCTTCGTCAAAATCGCCGGTGTTTGGTGTCATTTGGCGAAAAAACTGGTCAAGCGATTTTTCGTCCCGGGGGAACTGTACGCCTTCATAAAAGTCAGGCCACGGCCCAATGCGAAATTGGGTAAACCATACCTGGTCATCGGGCGTTGCGTCAATCGCTGCGGAAACGGTGCTCTGCCCTGCGTCTCCACGGCGCGGCTGGTCAACGAGATATACGCTATAGCCTTTTTTGAGGAAAATATTTTGAAAACCTTCCCGTCCGTCAGGTGTTGTCTGCCATGTACGCCTTGACTGTCCTGCGCCGTGCAGAAACACCATTGAATAGGGTTTTGCGTTCACCGGAATCTGATAGAACACGTCCGCATGGTCGCCGTGCCGTGTCTGACCGCCCTGGGGCTGAAAAAACGGTATATGCGGGTCAAAATTGCCTTCGGTGCTGATAACGGCGCCGCCGGCCGAAAAAGCGCCTTGTTCCTTAATAACCAGCGCTTCAGTACTTGCGCAACTCGAAACGATGAACGCCAGCAGTGCGGCCGGCATTCCCCAAAAAAGCAATTTTCTTTTCATAGGCACTCTCCGTAAAAATCAGCTATAACCAATCTACACTCTGGAGTCAACTCCAGGTCAAGTGGTTTCAGCGTTTTTTGAAAAATATTCAGGTTGTTTATACTCTATAAATCATTTAAGCCAATGGAGCATATATTTTTAAATCGTCATTATAGTCTGAGCTATACATCCGGCTCCAAAATAATAATTTTTTAAATTTATATTTTTTGCTGTTTCCAGCGCTTCCTTTATACATATCGTGATCATACCTGTTCTTCGCAAAAGAGTTATTTATTATTTCACACCATTTTCCTGCAACATTATTTGCCATTTCATTTTCTTGTGAAATACAAGCATTATGTATCCCTCTTCTCCGCTCTACCTTCCCGTCCCCGCAAAGGCCTTATCCGCCTGACCCGCATACCATTTCAGGATGGCTTCGGCGCGGTTGGTAAAGGAGCCGCTGATCCGCTCGCCAAGGCCGGGGAGGGAGACGGCGCGGGCCATGGAGACGGTGTAGATCAAAAGGCAGTCGCCGGCATCGATAACGGCCACCAGGGAGCGGAGTCTGTTTTTGTGCACCGCGGAGATAATGCCCACGTTCATGGTGGTCAGGTTTTCCTGGATAAACAAAAGAAAGTCTTTTTCGATCCGGTATTCATATTGATAGAGGTTATCCCCAAAGGTCAGGTCTTTTTGGCGGGCATAGATTTTAAGCGCCGCAGGCGGCTCGCTGTAAACGGGATCGGGCAGGACAGCCTTGGTTTCAGGGCCGTCGATGACACGGGAAGTTTCGTAAAGGGTACGCATGGATCGGCGGCTTATGGAATAGTACTTGATGCCCGCAAGGGTGGAGAGGGCCAGGGCGCCGTTATAGAGGCCGTTTTTTTCAGCAGCGCTCCATTCGGGCCGGCTGGAGGCAGCGGGCTTGGCATAGAGAGAGAGGGTTTCCACAAAGAGGCCGGGGTCCAGGCTTTGCATGGTTTCATCAACAATGCGCCTGACACCGGCATGTTGGGGAACCAGACGGGGGGCGGGGTTTTTTAGCTGCGCCTCGGTAAGGGTTCCACCGGCCGCAACTGCCGCCCTCAGCGTCATCGCCTGTTCCGCGCCGACAAGTTCTTCCAGCGTGGCAGCGGATGCCGGAGCGGCGCATATTGCCGCCCCCAGTAAACCGATGAAGGTCAGTCTAAACAGTAAATCTGAAAGGTTACTGAATCCCCTCCGGGGTTTAGCGCAGGCCACGGTAATACACCCGCACCTGTTTGTAGAGCCCTTCCCCTTCGCTCTTGGTTTCCACATCGGCGATGTCGTTCAGTGTGGTGTGAATAAGACGGCGGTCAAAGGGGTTCATGGGTTCCAGCAGGATGGAGCCCCGGTTGTCCCGGACCCGGTCGGCCACGGTATAGGCAAGGCGCACCAGGGATTCCTCCCGGCGGATGCGGTAATTTTCGCTGTCCAAAATGACCCGCATATCCTCCCGGCCCTGACGGCCGGCGTAGATGTTGGCCAGAAGCTGAAGGGCGTCCAGGTTCTTTCCCTTCTTTCCAATCAAAATGGAAGAATATTGGGAATCGATCTTAAGGCCGATCTTCCGCTCTTCCCGGAAAAGGAACGAAACCTTGCCGCCGTAGCCCATCCGTTCAATGAGGCCTTCCACAAAGTCGATCATCTTCTGTTCAAATTCATTCTTGGCTTCGGGGTCGCCGAATACCGCCTGGCTGAACTGTTCCGCGTCTGTTTCCGCGGTATCCTGTTCCTGGATGCGGTTCCCGATGGAATCATCCTCATCCTCAAGGCTTGATCCCCGCCCCGCCGCAATCCGTTCCCCCTGCGCCACGGGCTTGTCGGTGTGGACCCGGATCTTTACAAAGCCCTTCTTGAACAGTCCCTGACGCTGGGTTTCCAGAATCTCGACATCAAAATCATCCTTTTCCAGTCCCAGTTCTTCCGCCGCCCGATCGATTGCTTCTTTTTCGGTACGGCCTTCAAATTCATATACCATATATGCGCTCCTCGCAAAAGAAATTGCTCGTTTGAAATAACCCCGTTACTTCTTCTTTTTCTTCTTCGGGGGAAGTTTAGGCGCCAGCACCGGCTTGCTCTCACTGTTTGAACTGCTGCCGGAAGCGGCTGCCGCGGCCAGGGCGGCCCGTTTTGGGGCCATATACTTGTTGATCGCAAGCTGCTGCACCATGGTCAGCACGTTGGACATGATCCAGTACAAAAGCAGCCCCGAAGGCACGTCGTAAAGGATGAAGAAGAACACTATGGGCATGGCGTAGAGCATCATCTTCATCTGGGCGTTGCTCTTCTGGTCCGGGGTCTGGGTTACCTTTCCGTAGAGGAGCTGGGAACCCACATAGATAAAGGGCAGCAGCCGGATATCGCTCCAGCCCAGAATGGGCAGCCGGACAGGTGCAAAGTTAAAGATCGATTCGGGAAGGGAAAGATCGGGAATCCAGCCGGGGATGAACATGGCCCCCCGCAGATCAAAGTGGTTGTTAAAGAGGTTGTACATGGCAAAGAAAATCGGAATCTGGAGCAGCATGGGAAGACAGCCTGAAAGGGGGTTATACCCCTCTTTTTTGTAGAATTCCGCCATTTTGGCGTTCATCTCCTGGGGCTTATCCTTGTACTTTTCCTGAATTTCCTTGATCTTGGGGCCCAGGGCCTGCATTTTAAGGGTCGATTCGGAACCCTTCTTGGTGAGGGGGAAGAGGATGACCTTAACCAGCAGGGTCAAAAGGATTATCGCCACCCCGTAATTGCGGACAACCCGCTGGAAAATCAGCAGGAGCCATTTCAGGCCTTTTTCCAGGGGGGCTAAAAATCCACCGGAATTGGCCACCTGGATGAGCTGCATATCATTAATATTGAAGCTGTTGTTTCCGTTATTGTACTTTGCCAGATCGTCCTGGGTCTTGGGGCCCAGATAGAAGCGGTACACATCCTCGGAACGGGAGGCGTTCAGGCTGGGGCGGATGATATAGAGCCGGGAAGTAGCAGAAAGGCCCGGTTCCGGTTTTGACGAAAAGACCATGTCGTACTGGGCCAGATAGGGCACGGCGATAAGGGTGAAGTACTTCCCCGCAATGGCGGACCAGGTTGCCCGTGAATTATTGAGGACATTGTTTATCTTTTCGGTTTTCCGTTTGCCGTTGGTAAAGCTGTAGTAATTGCGGTACTCGGAACGCTGATCCAGCTTCTCGAAGCGGGGCCCAATCTGGGGGCCGAATCCCAGAGTATAGGCCGCGCCGGACCCGCCCACGGCGCCGGGGAAATTAAAGCCCGACACCGAATAGCCGCCGTCCAAAAGGATCGTCAGTTCAAACATATACTCATTGGGTTTAAAGTTATAACGCTTGGTCAGCCGGAACTTTCCGCCCTCATAGCTGCCCGTTCCGGGGGGGAGCACAAAATCCTGAAAGAATTCGACTATATAGTCGTCGATGCGTTTTACATTGAAAACGGCGTTTACCGGCACGGCGTCCTGATTGCCGAAGGCCACGGTAAAGGCGTGGGCTTCGCTGTCCCCGGAGAAGATCATTTCCAGGGGACTGTTCTGGTCTTTGTGCTCCTTGAGTTTCCAGGAGACCAGGTCACCCCCGGCGCTGGAAAGAACCGCGGTAAACAGGTTGGTATCAATGGTAACCCGCTCTTCCTGGAGGGACACCGCCGCTGAAGGCTCTGTTTCCACACCAACGGCTTCCGTTGCTGCGGGAATTCCCGCGACAGGCAGCCCGGGGACAGGGGTTTCAACAACGGGAAGGGTCCCGGCTGTGGAGCCGGGCGCCGCAGTAAGCGGTTGACCGGCAACGGCCTGCGCCGAAGGGTCCGGCGGAGGCATAAACAGGCCCTGGACAAAGTAAAAGACCAGCATCACCGTTATCGAAAGCACAACCGCCAATAAAGTTCGTTTTTCCATAACTATTCCTTATTCGGAAAACACTCAGGGACCGGGTCGTAACCGCCCGGATGCAAGGGATGGCAGCGCAGAATCCGTTTGACCGCCAAAAACACCCCCCGGCAGACCCCGTATTTTTCCACCGCCTCATAGGCATAGGCAGAACAGGTCGGTACATACCGGCAGCTGGGGGGAAAATGGGGAGAAACAGCGCCTTGATAAAAACGGATCAAAAGCAATGCCAATTTCCGTAATATCGCCATTATTCAACCATTTAAAAACAAACCGGCTTTGCCAAAAAGGGATTTAAGTTGCCTTGTCCGATCCGCCATGCCGATTTTGACCGGTTCGCCCTGGGGTTTTGCAGGAACCTCCCGCCGAGCCTGCAAAGCGGGATATACCAGTAAAACGAGGTCAAAACCGCCCCGCAGCCGGGGCCGCAGATGCCGGTAAGCCTCCCGGCCAAGCCGTTTGGCCCGGTTCCGCTCCACCGCGTTGCCGTACTTCCGGGCCAGGGTAAAACCAATCCGGTTATGGACCAGCCCGTTTTTCAGCACAAACAGCTTTGCGCCGGCACAGCCGTAAGCCCGTCCCCGGCTGAAAACCTTCCGAATCCCTTCCCTTTCCTTGAGCCGTTCAAATTGCCTGAACCGGAGGGAGTGGGCCGATAGGTCCAAGACCGGCAGGTCCATCCCTCCGATAGAGCCTTCAAGAGGGGAACCTTCACCGTTTCGCGGTTCGGTTGAGGTTCCAGGCACTAGTAGGGCTTCTTCTCGTCGGAAGCGCTGAGTTTGATCCGCCCTTTTGCCCTGCGGCGCTTTAACACAAGCCGCCCGCCCCGGGTCTTCATCCGGGCCCGGAACCCGAATTTCCGGTTCCGCTTCACTTTGCTGGGTTGATAAGTCCGTTTCATGGGATTGTCTCCTGTCTATATATAAAAGTTCATAAGATCAATATGATAAGAGACCAGTATAGAGGAATGTGAAAGGCTTGGCAAGGGGGCGCATTGCCTTCCGGCTAAGTCTTATACTTCCGCACCCGTTCATCATTAATAAGCCCATGCCAGTTAAGGCCGAAGGCAAAATCCCAAATGTTACCGGATGTATCGGTATAGGGTTCCATATCCAGCGGAAGGTCCTCAAACTGGGCTTCAACGGTTTCCATGTTTTTGGGCATCTGGAAGGGCAGCAGTGCGGAGGGTTCCGCTTTTCCGCTTATGATATCCAGGATCGCCTTCGGCTCAACCGTAAAATCAAGCAGCGCCGCGTCCGCCGCGCTTTCAAATTCAGCGGGGACAAAGGGATTTGCCGTTTTCACAACAACGATAACCGGTTTCGATCCCATGCGCTTTTTGGTTTCCAGCACCAGATCAAGATCGCACTCGTTATTGGTGATCCCCGTCTTGCCGAAGTATGAGCGGTCATCATTTCCCGCAATATTTTTTTGGCGGGCGTTCACCGCTTTCCAGGGCCGGTATTGCAGATTGATGGGGGTATAACCCCGCTCTTTCGTATAGCCGTCGCTCTTTGGCGATTCGATAAAGCAGAAGGCGGCATCGGCGTTTTCCGGGCTGTCGGCAATATCAAAATATTCGCGCACCAAATCAAGATTGATCGGCAGGATATCCTTTGCGGGGGTCGGAATGCCGAACCAGTTGTGCCCCGCGTTGATGTGCCGCAGGGGAATATAGACCCGCGTCTTTTTTGCCAGCGGAAGGACATTCTTATTTTTCAGTAATACTACACTTTTGATCTGCGCTTCAAAACCGGCGCTTACAAATTCGGCACAGCCCGCGGTTGACCGGGACACTTCGGGATCAAGGTAGGGATTCTCAAACAGGCCGACACGGAAAATATTCCGCAGCAGCCGCTTCGCCGATATATTGAAACGTTCCCGCATGAACGCTTCGCCGTGTTCCTGGACGCCTAACTGGTACGCGTCAAGGACGGGCTGTTTGTCGTTATTGCCCCCGAACTGATCGACCCCTGCCATCAGTATTTTGTAATGACGTTCGGCAACAGACAGTGTTTCTACACCCCAGCATTTACCGCCGAAAAATGTATCAATGGGACCGATGTCCGGGGTAATGCCCCAATCGGTACACACCACGCCGTCGTAGCCGTATTTATCGCGCAGCAGATCGCCGATGATATATTTACTGTAGGAGTTGCCCACGTTTTCACCGTTCTTCGTATCCTGATCCCATGAAACCGTGTAGTAGGGCATCACCGCCGATGTCTGTCCGGTATTTCCGTTTAATTTGAAGGCCCCTTCAAGAAAGGGCCTCTGCAAATTTTCAAAATTTTTGCCCGGATAGACCGCGTACTGTCCATAACCGAAATGCGCGTCCCGGCCGCCTTCGCCGCTGCCGCCGCCGGGCCAATGCTTTGCCATGGTATTTACGCTTTCGTAGCCCCAGCCGGGCGCATCGGAGCCTGAAATTTCAGCCTTGGGGGATGAAGTTTGGAACCCGTCGCAATAGGCGCGGGCCATGTCGATGACCAGGCGCAGCCCTTCGCCAAAGGTGCCGGTAAGCCGCCACCAGCGCGGGTCCGTTGCAAGATCGATCTGCGGGGACAGGGCCGTGGTAATCCCCATGGCGCGGTATTCCTTTGAGGCAACTTCACCAAAGCGCCTGACCAGGTCCGCGTCAAAGGCTGCGGCAAGTCCGATATGATCGGGCCAGTGTGAAATATCGCCGCCTGAGCCCATGTCGGCCTCCGATGTGCCCGCAGGCAGATGCCTGGGATCGGAACTGATATTGATGGGGATGCCAAGGCCGATTGATTCGACAAAGCCCTGGGCCTGATTGTTCCACCGTGCCGCGGTCAGGGCGTTTTCCACCATTGCCACAAGTACATGCCGCAGATTGTCGTCCTTCAAAAATTGCTTCTGCGCGCCGGTGAGGTCCCAGATATGTTCACGGGTATCCGGCGCATCATGTCCCTTATACATGAGCGCGGCAAGGGGATTGGTTTTACTGATGGACTGATGGGCGCTGTAGAGCATCAACCCCGCAATCTCCGCCACGCTCATGCGGCCCGCAAGATCGGCAATACGATCTTCCAGGGGCAGCCGCCAGTCTTCATAGGGGTCAAGCCTACCATTACGGTTCAAATCCTTAAACGCAAAACCGTCCTCTTCCACCACAGGCGCCCCGGACGCCACACCAAGGGTGGCGCCCCCTTCATTTATAATCAGATCGTAGCCATCCTTGGGTATCCGCTTCCATTTACCTGGCATTGAAAATCTCCTTGTTTTAAGATAGTTCCATTATATACGCAGATGTGCTGTACGCGCCAGTTGCGGGACACCATTTTTTCGATTAAACTAGTTTTCATGAATGCCGATGAACTGCGCTCCAAATACATAGAATTCTTCAAGTCAAAGGGTCATGCCCAAATTCAGGGCAAGTCCCTGCTGCCGGAAAACGATCCCACGGTACTCTTTACCACCGCCGGGATGCATCCCCTGGTGCCCTATCTTTTGGGGGAGGAACATCCTGCGGGGAAGAGGCTCACCGATTACCAGAAGTGCATCCGTACCGGGGACATCGACGCCGTGGGGGACCCCAGTCACCTCACCTTTTTTGAAATGCTGGGGAACTGGTCCCTGGGGGATTACTTCAAGGAAGGGGCCATCGAGATGAGTTTTGAATTCCTCACTTCGCCCCAATGGCTGGGTATTCCCATTGAAAAACTCGGGGTCACCGTGTTCCAGGGCGAGGGGGACATACCCCGTGACGATGAATCCGCCGCAGTGTGGAAACGGCTGGGGATTCCTGAAAACCGTATTTTTTACCTCCCCCGGAAAGACAACTGGTGGGGCCCCGCGGGAACCACCGGCCCCTGCGGCCCGGATTCGGAGATGTTCTACGATTTCGGCAAAGAACCCTGCGGCCCGGACTGCGGCCCCGGCTGCTCCTGCGGCAAATGGATGGAAATCTGGAACGACGTGTTCATGCAGTACAACAAGAACGCGGACGGCGTCTATGAGCCGCTTACGCGCAAATGTGTGGATACGGGTATGGGCATTGAGCGGACGATCACCACGCTTACGGGCAAGGCTTCGGTCTACGATACGGAAATTTTTGCCCCCATTATCCGGGGGATAGAAAAGGCCATTGCATCAGGCGAAGGCGGCCCCTACACCTACGGAGCCGAAGGTTCCGGCAGCAGCCCGGCTGCCCTTGAAAAAGACAAGTCCGTGCGCATCCTCGCCGATCATGTGCGTTCATCAACCTTTATCCTGGGGGACCCAAAAGCGGTTAGTCCCTCCAATGTGGGGGCGGGCTATGTACTCAGGCGGCTTATCCGGCGGGCGGTGCGGCACGGCCGCAAGCTGGGTATCACCGCGAGCCCGGCGGCCGGCGGCCGCTTGCTCTCCCCCATCGCCGAAATCATCGTGGATCAGTTAAAGGGCCCCTATCCGGAATTGCAGGAAAACCGGGCCTTTATAATAGAAGAACTCAACAAGGAAGAGGAAAAATTCCTGGAAACCCTGCAAAAGGGTGAACACGAATTTGAAAAGCTCCTTCCCAATCTTCTTAAAGATCCCCGGAAGATCATGTCCGGGCGGCTGGCCTTCAAGCTCTACGACACCTATGGTTTCCCCATCGAGCTGACCGAGGAACTGGCTGCGGAAAACGGGCTCACGGTGAACCGCGCCGAATTTGACGAGGCCTTCAAGAAGCATCAGGAGCTTTCCCGTGCGGGGGGGGATCAGGTTTTTAAGGGGGGACTTGCGGACCATTCGGAGACGACTACCAAGTACCATACGGCAACCCATCTGTTGCAAAAGGCACTGCGGATGGTCCTGGGGGACCATGTGGCACAGAAGGGCTCCAACATCACCGCCGAGCGGATGCGCTTCGACTTTTCCCACAATGTCCCCATGACGGCGGAAGAAATCGCCAGGGTGCAGGATATCGTCAATCAGCAGATACAGCGGGATCTGCCGGTCACCATGGAGGTAATGAGCCTGGACGAAGCCAAGGCCTCCGGGGCCATGGCCCTTTTCGGGGAAAAATACGAGTCCCAGGTTAAGGTCTACACTATCGGGGACTTCTCAAAAGAGGTCTGCGGGGGCCCCCATGTGGAACACACCGGGACCATGGGGAAATTCACCATACAGAAGGAGCAATCCTCCGCCGCCGGGGTCAGGCGTATTCGTGCTGTTCTTGAATAGTCAAAACGCTTGCTATTTCGTATAATGAAGAGTAACTCTATGTCTGTACAAGCGTTTTACTATTAAGGAATATCTATGAAACGGCTGATTATATCCCTTGTCCTCTGTTCCCTTGCGGCCTTTATGGGCTTCGCCCAGACTGATTTGCAGCCCGTCGCCATCGTCAAGCTGACCAAGAGTGAGCCCATCACGGTTAAACAGCTCAAGACCGAGGCTGAAAAACTGGTCCGCGATACCCTGGTCCAAAATCTCAGGCGGGCGCCGACAGCCGCGGAAATCAATACGGCGGTCCAGAATTTGAGCGCCGCAGATCGGCGACAGGTTCTGGATGTGATGATCAACGAAAAACTCGCCATCCAGGCTGCGGAACGGGATAAAATCACCGTATCTGAAAATGAAGTCAACCAGCAGCTCCAGCAGATGCGGAATCAGATGGCCCAATCCGCGGGCAGGCAGCCCACGGACGCCGAATTCGCCCTTGCCATCAGGAATGAAACCGGCCAGGAACTTGCGGCCTTTCGGGATCAGATCCGCAGGCAGGCCCTGGTACAGAAATACCTGGTTTCAAAAAAGCAGAATGTCCTTGAAACGGTACGGAGCCCATCGGAAGCGGACATAACCGCATTCTACAACAACAACAAATCCCAGTTTGTCCGGCCCGAAACCATACGGTTTTCCATGGTTCAGGTTCCCTTCACTCCGGACAGGAACAAGGCCAGGGAACTGGCAACCCGTCTTGTCCAGGAAATCGGCTCCAACGCCTCCAAATTTGATGAGGCGGTCCTCAAAGGGCAGGCCCCCAATTCGGGGTATCAGGCCGGGGACGCGGGGTTTTTGCCCCGGCAGGCGGAGGCGCAGCAGCTCATGGGGGCGGAATTTATCAATATCGCCTTTGGCCTGAAACAGGGGGAAGTATCAAGGTTGATTGAAGGCCTCCAGGGCTTTCAAATCATCAAGGTAACCGAGACCTATGAACAGAAATTCTTAACCCTGGATGATATGGTCCAGCCGGGAACCCGTGTGACCGTAAGGGATTATATCAACCAGGGCTTAAGCCAGCAGTACCAGCAGGAAATTCTCGCCAGGGCCAGTCAGGAACTGGTAACCGAGTTACGGAGAGGGAGTCCATTCCAGGTTTTTGAGAATAACCTGAACTGGTAATATGGCGTCACGCAGAAAAGGGCGGATACTGGCCTTCCAGGCCCTCTATTCCTGGGAAGTTAAGGGCGCAATCAATCCCGGTTCCGCCAAAAACCTGACAATTCCTGAGGACCTGCTGGAATTTTCCTGGCTGGAAACTGATAAAAGGGCGGCCCTTGAAGAGGACATTGCCGGTTTTTCCCGTCTTCTCGTGGTGGGGACCATTGAAAACATCGCGGCCATCGACGCCATGATTAAACAGCACCTGGAAAACTGGGACATTTCCCGGCTTAACCGGGTAGACCTGGCTATTCTCAGGCTGAGCGCCTACACCCTTATGTACCAGGGCGATGTGGCCCCCTCGATTGTGATCAACGAGGCCATCGGCATATCAAAGGAATTCGGTGCCGACGATTCATTTCGCTTCATCAACGGCGTACTGGACAGCATCAAACGCACCCTGCAAAATTCGCAGAAAAATGATACACCCTAAAACCACTTTTCTTGCCGGGCTTGTCCTTGCCCTTGGAATTTGCAGCGCCCTGATTTTCTTATCCCTCAGTCCGGGAAGGAATCTTTTTTTCGTTTCCGGCAACTCCGATCAAGATATGTTTCACCGGCTGCTCCGGGAATACGACGCCTCCTTTGCCGCCGCAGTCCCGCGGGAAAATTCGGGCCGGGATTCCTTGCCGGTAAACGGCCGGCAGGAACGCATGCTCAACAGGCTTGAAAAAAACGCCCGGAGCGTGGAAACATGGCTTTCAGTCTTGAAACGCCGCCGGAACCTTGCCGAAGAGGGCCCCCGTTTCCTTGGCCAATACCGGGACGCGGCAATAAAAGCCGCGATGGTCTTCCCCCATTCCGAACCCCTGGCCGCTCTGGCCGCAGAGGTGCTCCTGCGTACCAGTCCGGCTGCGGGCGCCGAAGTCAAAAACTACACGTCCCGCATACACGAAGGACGTCTTATGCCCCTGGTCCTGGGGATTGGCATCCTTGCCGGGGATATGGAAAACCCTGAGCGCGCCGTTGATTCGCGGCTGGAACCAATACTGGCAGCGAGCCTGCCCCTTTTATTCGCCCGTCTTCCAGATGACGAAGGGGACCGCCTCAGCGCCGACCTGGGCATCCTCCGGCTGCTGCGGCAGGACATCCCCGGTGCGGCGCGGGAAATACAGGCCATTTCGGCCGCCGCCAATACCTCCGGCGCGGAGTCTCAAACTCCGGCGCTGATCCGCTTCGCCGCCGAATATTACTATGACTTTGGGGACCCCCTCCGCTCTGCGGCCCTGTTTTCCCGGCTCAATGACGATGTAAGCATGGGCCGGGCCGCCGATGCCCTCTGGCTTGGGGGCGAAGCCGCCGCCGCCTGGAACATCTGGAAAATTCTCGCCTCAACACAGGAAGCTTCACCCCGGAATGACCCGTCACAAGGCGCCCCATCACAGGATGTATCCGTAATACGGCGGCAGAGTCTGTATAACCTGGCCGCCACGGCAACGGACAAACAGGAAGAGGCCCTCTGGCTTGAACGCCTCTTCGCCGAGGGGCGGAATAACCTTGGTCTGCAATCCGATCCCTTTTTTTACGCCGGAATCATCCGCTATACCCGTTTACTGGCCGCGAATCAGGCCCTGGCAATGCTTGAGGATGAAGAACTGCAAAAACAGCCCCTGCTGGACCTGGAACTGCTGCGCCGCCGCAGCGAAATCTGGCCGGCGGATCGAATGGCGGCCGAAACCTGGCTTCTCCTGGGCCGCCACCCGGAGGAAGCGGCCCTCTACCAATGGGGGGCATATTTTTTCGACAGGCAGAGGAAATACGATGAAAGCGTCCTGCTGCTTAAAATGGCGGAGCGTAATCAGATAAGCGGCCCTTGGCTCGGCCTCAACGCGGCGCTCCGATTAATAGAAGAGGGCCGCCTTGACGAGGCGGAGGAGCGCCTGCGGGCCTTTCAACCAGAAAAAATTTGGCAAATAAACGCAAACCTTGCCCGGCTTCTGGAAGCCCGGCGGGCAACGGCGGATGCCCTGGAAAACTACGAGACCGCCGCCTCGCTGGTAAAAAAACCCGAATCCGCCTCGCAGATCCAGCTCCGGATCGCGTTCTGCCTCCAGGCCCTGGGCCGCGCCGAAGAAAGCCGCCGGGTCCTTGAATATGCCCTGGACCTTGACCCGGACAACTTAAAAGCCCGAATGGAACTGAGAAAAATCAGTAGTAATTGAGCCAGTTCCAAAATAGAAATTAATTAACCACGAACAACACGAACCACACCAAAAAAATCATTTAGTTCGTGTTTTTCGTGTAGTTCGTGGTTAAATTCTTAATTTTGGAACCGGCTCCTTTGTGGTTTTATTTTTTTTTGTAAAAAAAGCCCGACATCAGCCGGGCTTTTTAATAGGAAAACAGCAGGGACTACTCGACGATGGCGAGGATGTCCTGCATTTTCAGGATCAGGTGATCATTTCCGTCGATCTTGATCTGGGTTCCGGCGTACTTGTCGTACAGAATCTTCTGCCCGGCCTTCACCTTGATGACTTCCTTGTCATCCCCTACCTCAACCACCACCCCTTCCTGGGTCTTTTCCTGGGCCGTATCGGGAATGATGATCCCGCCGGCGGTTTTCGCCTCGGTCTTTTCAAGTTTGACGATGACCCGGTCTGCCAAGGGTTTTACTTTCATATGATCCTCCGTTTGCACTATTGAATGTAAATTGATATATAGAATATACAAAAATTCATCCCGTCTGGTCAAGAAAATAATAACTGGACCCATACCAAAATTTTAGGCCCCTTCCATCATTTAGGGTCAAAATGACACGGTTTTCAGCCTGTTCCGGGGAACCGGGTCATAATGGGACTTTTTTGGCAACGGCGGCCCGGTCCGGCCTTTTCCCGGTTCTTTCAAGTGAAATACCGGTGCATCCATCATCATCATAATTCTTTATATTATAAGGAATTACGTATTTTCATCATGATTTTCAGAATATTAATCCAAAAAGATGCAATCTGGCACGATTCTTGCTTATATATAGATATAGAAGAAGGGAAACCTAACGAAGTTTCGAGGAGACAGAATGACCACAGCCAGGACCAAAAAAACAAAGACCGAAACAAACGGATTCAGCGCCAATGAAAGTGTGCTGTCCGCCTATCTCAGGGAAATCAACCGTGTACCTCTTTTAAGCAAGGAAGACGAAGACAGGGTCGCCCGTGAAGCGGCGGCGGGCAGTAAAGCGGCCCGTGACAAACTGGTCAATTCAAATCTGCGCTTTGTGGTTACCGTGGCCAAGAAATATCAGGGGCAGGGGCTGCCCCTTTCAGACCTGATCAGCGAAGGCAATATCGGCCTTATCAACGCCGTTGAACGCTACGATGTTGAGATGGGCTATCATTTTATCTCCTATGCGGTGTGGTGGATCAGGCAGTCCATCCTCAAGGCCATCTGCGAGAAATCCCGGATGATCCGGCTGCCCCTGAACCGGGCCAACGAGCTGGTTCAGATTGAAAAAGCCCGGAAACTGATTCAGGAAAGCCGTACCCCTGACGGGGAAACAGAGGAAATTGCCCGGCTCCTCGGCATGGGAAAGGAACATGTGGCGGAACTGGTCAACATCAGCCGGGAACTGGTTTCCCTGGAGAACCCCGCCTTTGCGGCGGACAAGGATGCTTCCGCCCTGGAAAATTTTATCGAGGATGAAAACTACCAGGCCCCGGACGATTACGCGGTGGGCCGGGCCCTGCAGAACGACATCGAAACCGTGCTGGGCACCCTAAACGAAAAAGAGGCGGACATTATCCGCTTCCGTTACGGCCTGGGGAACAAGGCCCCCATGTCCCTTAAGGAAATCGGCGATAAATTCAACCTGACCAAGGAACGGATTCGCCAGATTGAAAAGAAAGCCCTTAAGCGGCTCCAGCATCCCAACCGCCAGCGGATTCTTGAAGCGTACGTGGCATAGACGGCATAATTAGTTATGCCGAACATTGAAAAACCTTTTCTGCCCGGGGCCGTCATATTCGATATGGACGGCCTCATGCTTGATACGGAGCGGCCCGTGATTGACCTCTGGCTCCGGGCGGCCCGAAACCTGGGCCGGGAAATGGACCGGGAAACGATCCTCCGCACCATCGGTGTGGATGAGGGAACGACCCGCGGCATCCTGTTGCAAACCTATGGAAAGGATTTCCCTTATATTGAAATTCATAATGAACTGTCCCGCATCATTCACGAAACCATAGAAAAAGAAGGCATTGCCCTTAAGTCCGGGCTGCTTACCATGCTGGACAGGCTTGACGCATTGGGGGTCCCCTTTGGGGTGGCCACTTCCACGAACCGGAAAACCGCCCTGTGGAAGCTTGAGCGCGCCCATGTGAGGGATCGTTTCGACATCATGGTCTGCGGCGACGAAGTGGCCCGCGGCAAACCCGCCCCGGACATCTTCCTCCTTGCGGCGCAGCGGCTGGGCCAAAGCCCCGCTTCCTGCATCGGCTTTGAGGATTCCATCGCGGGGCTTTGCGCCCTTGCCGCAGCCGGCATCCGCTCGGTGTTTATCAAGGACCTGCTGGAGCCCCCGAAAGAAGTCCTCGCCACGGTCTGGCGCCGTTGTAATGACCTCGCGGAAGCGGCGGAGTTTTTTGGTTAATTACAGCCCTTCGGTCACATTATGCAGCCACTTGCCGCTGCGGTAGCGCCAAAGTCCCACGAAAAATTTGAGGGGCTCCTCTGCAAAGATCAGAAGATAGATAAGCCACACCGGAGCATGGAAGACAAAGCTGGCAATGGCGGCGGCGGGCAGGGCCACGGTCCACATAAAGGCGATGTCATAAATAGCGCAAAAAACCGTGTCACCCCCGGCCCGGCAAACCCCCACTATCATGGACATGTTAAAGGCCCGACAGGGATAGGACGCCGCCTGGATGATAAACATGAGGGAAGCCACGGCAATCACCCCCTGATTCACATTGAAAATGAATGGGATGAGAGTGGAGATGGGAAGGAGCACACAGGCGGCCCCCACCGCCACCAGGGGCGCAAAGCGGATAATCCGGGCGGCATAATCCCGGGCGGCGGCATGGTCCCCTTCCCCGATCTTTTTGCCGATAAGCACACTCACCCCATTACCCAGACCGATGAAGAGCACCCAGGTAAGCTGGGACACGGTACCCGTAATGTTGAATGCGGCGATGGCATCCGTACCGGTCCGGGCAAAGATGATGTTCTGGGTGATGACCCCCGCCGACCAGATCACCTCATTGATGATCACCGGCAGGGCAACGCTGAAAAAGCGCCGCAGAAAAAAACCGTTAAAACCGGTCAATTCCCGCAGGCTCCCCGCGATGGCGTATTTGTTACGGTAGCTTATCAGCAGAAGGGCGACCACCTCCACAAAGCGAGCGATGGAAGTTGCCATGGCGGCCCCCGCAACCCCCATCATGGGAAAGGGGCCGATGCCGAAGATCAGGAAGTAGTTCAGGACCACATTCACCGACAGGGCGATGGCGGTGGTAATCATGGGAACCTGCACCTTTTCTATCGAACGGAGACTGAGGACAAACACCTGGCTTATGGCAAAGGGGAGAAACGATGGGGCCAGAAACTTTAAGTAAAGACCGCCGGCCTGGATCACTTCAGGATCACGGGAATAAATACCGATAAGCTGATACGGAATCAGGGCCGCCGCCAGGGTAAAGAGCAGTCCAACGGATAAACTGATGGCCATGAGGAGGCCCACATTTTTCCGTATCCCCGCTATATCATGCTTTCCCCAAAACTGGGCGGTAAAAATTGACCCCCCGGAGCAGACGCCGAAGAGGATAATCAAATAAAAGAAGAACACATTATTCCCCAGCCCCACCGCGGCGATCTCCACGGTCCCCAGTCGGCCGATCATCACCGTATCAAGCATATTCACAAAGGCATTGACCAAATTTTGCAGCATGATGGGAATGGCGATGACGAAGAGCTTTTTGTAAAAGTCCTTGTTGTCAAGAAAGGCGGGTAACTTCATATTGGCAGTGTAGCAGATTCCGAGCCTAATGGCTCCTGTTTCCAGAGAAAAACGTGTGCAGAAAAGTATACACTAAGTTTTTTCGGCTTGTTTTTCTAACACCTTGGCCAGACCAAGGATGGTTTCATTATCTTTTTCATTCAATTTAAGGATTATCTGTATTATAGAACGAATGGTTGGATGATACGAAGGTATGGATTTGTCGTACTTTCCGGTAACAAGGTATTCCACCGATACTCCAAGTGCATTGGCAATTTTTACGGCAATATCGGCCGGGGGCATGGTCTCCCGTATCCCCAGGTAACAATTCAATGTTCCTGTGGGGACGCCCGTCCGGACGCTTAATTCCTTAATGGTTAAGTCAAGATAATCAAGTTCTGTCCGTAAATTTCTCCTAAAATTTGTCTCCACATAAGAAAAAATAACGCAAAATCAGTGTTTTTAGGATTGACAAAGATGACATCTACCCATATATTATCATAACAGAATGAGATCACGGTGAAAATAATCCATAAATATGGAGATTACAATAAAGCCGGGGGTCTAACCGTGCTGTTTTCATGCCTGGCATGAAGGCAGCACGGATAAAGGGAGTTAAGTGGCCATAGAAACTCAGGACTGATCGGAAGAAGGGACGGCGTCCATGCCGCCCCTAAGAGAAGAAACGTTTTGTGAATTTATGGAAATAGTATAATTATTACTATTGTCATTTTTCTCCAAAAAAATTTGGAGGGTAGTTATAAAAGCTACAAAAAAAGCAGGAATACTGGGGCTGTTGCTTGCAGTAATCACCATTGGCTCGGTATCTGCGTTGGATTTTGGAAAATCCGATGCCGTACCGCCTGGATCACTTCTGATAAGTGGAAGTTTCGAATTAGGTACATTCTATCCGGTAATAGTAGGCACAACAGACTCAACGCTTCTTGGCGGCGATATCGCGGTTGATTATGCGCTGCCTTTCGCGGCATTAACCGTTGGCGCTTCAGTTGGTTTTTCCGGTGCCCCTGTAAAGGTAGTTCTTGGAGATGACCCAAAATTGTCTCTTGGTGAAATACCGATCATTGTCCGAATTGGATACCATCCTGATTTTGGCATAAAAAACCTTGATATTTATGCCCTTGGTAAAATAGGATTCGGAATCGGTTTCTGGTCGGGCGATGACAAAGACGATGATACGACAAATCCAATGGGACTTATTTATGGGTTTGACCTTGGCGTGCGGTATTTTTTCACCCCCTCCATCGGCGTTTTTGCTGAAGGCGGATACGAATACGCATTCCTGGACTATGAATATAAGAGTGATTGGCTGGGGACAGTCAAGACTGCTGCATACCACAATCGGTTTGTGAGCGTTGGTGTAACATTCAAACTGGGAAAATAAAAAAATATTCTGCTTCGTGGACAGCAGGATAGGAGAAGCGCCGCGCATCCGTGCGCGGCGCTTTGTAAGGGGCGAAAAACAGTAGAGTTGTTCAATATATTGGCACCCCCATTTACCTACGTCTTTCTTCATCCATAATTATATTAATATTTTTCCTTAGGACTGACACGCCGATCCGCCCCTATGCAATACGGACTTAACTTCTGTATAATATTTACCATGAATATCAATACTGCTGATTTATACCAGGGCTTACAATACGGAACCGGCCAGGGAATTTCGGGCGCGGCGCTCTTCAAAAAATTTCTGAATGGAAACACAAGGGAGCAGATTCAAAAAAACACTTTGCTTAAACCATCTCTGAATTTCATCGCTGCGGAAAGGGACAGGTTCCTGAAAAAGGATATCCCGGATTTACCCTGGAGCAGATTTAAACTTTTTGATACCGATGGAAACCGTATCGAATATGAAACATACTATTTTGAACGCCGGCAGCGGTTGGCCGTCCTGGCCCTCTCTTCCTGGCTTTGGGAAGCGCCTGAGGATATTGCCGCCCTGGAAGACTGCATCTGGGCCATTTGCGGCGAATACACCTGGTGCCTTCCTGCCCACATGGGCGGTACAACACTTTCCCCTGATTCCTACGGCGGCAGCCCTAAAGCGAAAGACAACGACACACGGCTCGATCTCTTTGCCTGCGAAACCGGCTTTGCCCTGGCGGAATGCTGCGCCATGCTGGAAGATCATCTGGCGCCCGCGGTTGCCGCCCGCGCCAGGGGGGAAGTCCGCAGGCGGGTTCTTCACAGTTATCTTGAATACGGTGAACTGTGGTGGTGGGAGCTGCTGGAAAATAACTGGTGCGCGGTGTGCGCCGGAAGTATTGCCGGCGCCGCCATGTACCTGGCGGAGGACGATCTTTTTCTCGCCGGCATACTCCAGAAACTTATGCCGACATTTAATCAATACATCGGCAGTTTCTATCCCGATGGGGCAAGTGCCGAAGGGCTTTCCTACTGGACCTACGGCATGAGTTTTTATGTAAGCTTTGGGGATCTTTTATTCCAACGGACCGGCGGAAAGATCAACATATTCAAGGATCCCCAATTCAAAAAAATCGCCGCCTTTCAACAGCAATGCTATTTTCCCGGCGGAAGGGTGATCTTTTTTTCCGATGCAAGCGATAAGGACATGTTCAGGATCGGTTTAAGCTCATACCTTGCGGAGCACCTTGAAGGCATAAAGGTCCCCGCCCTTCCCTATAATGCGGTTTCTCAGGCGGACGGGGGAAGCGGCCTGCTTGACCCCTGCGGCCGCTTCGCCTCTGCCCTGCGGGATCTGGTTTGGGCGCGGGAGAATATTCCCCTTACCGATGATGAACCGCGGGTCACCGTCTTTCCCGATGCAGAATGGCTTTTATGTTCAGGGGCAAGGGAAACGGGCTTCGCCGCCAAGGGGGGCCATAACGATGAATCCCACAATCACAACGATGTGGGGAATTTTATTTTTTACAAAAACGGCAAAATGATAATCTGCGATCTCGGGGCCGGTGAATACACCAGGGATTATTTTGGCGATAAACGGTATGACATTTTCTGCAACCGGTCTGAGGGCCATAATGTCCCCATCATCAATGGATGCGGACAGGAAGCGGGCCGCGAATTCCGCTCCCGTGACTGCCGCATATCTTCCGATGGAAACATGATCCTTGATATGGCCGGATCATATAAGATTCCCGAATTGCTCCGGCTGGAACGGGAATTCAGTTTTAACATCCATACGGGCGTTCTTTTATTGAAGGATAGCTTTAGCTTTGCGGATAAGCCCCTGCCGGTGACGGAACGGTTCATTACCCTTTTCCCGCCCGCGCCTGAAAACGGCTTTGTCCGTATCGGCGGGATATGTACCCTGAAAAGCCGGACACCACCGGTGATCGGTAAGGCGGAACACCAGGACCATGAAGGAAAGCCGGTGACGGTCTATACTATTGATTTCAATTTTTTACCGAATGACAAAACACTTTCCGTAGAATTTGTGATAGAATAAAAAACTGGTAATTTTTTATAAGGAGTGGGTAATGAACAACAAAGAAGCGTCCATGAATCCGCTTAAAAGCCGGGAAGATGTACAGCGGTGTTTGGTAGAATTACTGTCGCCCTTAAAGGATCACGCTGCTCCCGGCGGGTATCAGCTGGGGGATACTGCGGCTCATTACTCACCTCGGATCGCCCTTATGGAAGGATGGAGCCGGCCCCTCTGGGGGATCGGGCCCCTGATCGCCGGGGGCGGGACCTATCCTGACATAGAGGTGGTCCTTTCAATTTTACGGCAAGGTGTTGATCCCGATTCCCCCGGCTATTGGGGGGACATTTCCGGCACGGATCAGCGCATGGTGGAAATGGCCGCCATGGGCCTCTGCCTTATCATTGCAAAGAAAACATTCTGGGATTCACTGGATAAAAAAACGCAGGAGCAGCTCTACACCTGGCTTTCTTTTATTGAGCGCGAAAAAATTTCCGATTCCAACTGGCACTTTTTCCGGGTGCTGGTCAGCGAAGCATTCAGGGCGCTGGAACTGCCGGTGGATGAAAAAGCGGAAAAGGAATCACTGGAACGTATCGATTCCTTTTATGTCGGGGACGGCTGGTATCAGGACGGCATGGGGGGAAATTACGATTACTACAACCCCTTTGGTTTTCATTTTTACAGTTTGGTCTACGCCAAGCTCGCGCTCAAGCGTGATCCCGAACGGGCGGCCCGTTATATTGAGCGGGCAAAACTTTTTATTCCCCGGTTCACCGCATGGTGCAGGGAAGACGGATCGATTATTCCCATGGGCCGCAGTCTGACCTACCGATTCGCAATAGCATCACTATTTTCCGCCTGCGCTTTCACGGAAATTGAAATTCTTCCCTGGGGCGTTTTGAAAGGCTTGGTACTGCGGAATTTACGCTGGTGGTTTTCCCGGCCCATTCTGGACGCCGGGGGCATACTGAGCATCGGTTACGGGTATCCAAATCTCATCATGGCGGATACCTATAATTCACCGGGCTCCCCCTACTGGGGCATGAAGGCCTTCCTCATTTTGGCGTTGGAAAAAGATCATCCTTTCTGGACGGCGGAAGAATTACCCCTGCGATCTGAACCGGAAAAGCAGAAGGGCCCCTTCATTCAGGAAGAAAAAGTTCCCGGCTTCATCATCAGTAATACTGCGGAGGACGCGCAGTTATTAACGCCCGGGCGGCTTACCCATTTTGAGATGAATCATGCGGCGGAGAAGTACTGCAAGTTCGCCTATTCCGCCCGCTTCGGTTTCTGCGTTTCCCACAGTAATTATAATCTGTCAACAACGGGCTGCGATTCCATGCTGATGCTCAGCGAAAAAAACGCCGGTTACTGGCGGCAGCGCCGGGAAACAACCGGGCAGACAACGGGCTCCAACTGGACCCGCAGCATCTGGAAACCCTGGGATGATGTGGAGATCACCACCACTCTGGTGAGCCTCGGCGCATGGCATGTGCGGATTCATTGCATCAAAAGTGGACGCTCCCTCGATACCGCAGAGGGCGGCTTCTCCATTAAACGGTACAACGAACTTGAGGAAGCCCCGCCCTTTAGTAATACTGCTGCGGGGAAACACGAAGCTTTAGTTAGTTTTGATTGGGGCGCCTCACGGATTGCGGCACTGGAGCAGGACTCCCTTCGGCAGGGCTCCCTGGTCATTCCCGCCCCCAACCTCAACATCATGGAAAATTCTGCGGTGATCCCGGTTCTTACAGGAACGCTGGAACCGGGGACCGCCCTGTTGGTCTGCGCGGTGCGGGCCGGGGACAGGAAAAACGTGTGCCAGGAAAAAATTCCCGCCATACGTTTTAAAGATAATGGCATGGCGGAAATATTTGATCAGGACGGCAAAAGCGCCGCCCTAATTGCGATTTGATATTAGACTTTTTCGGCAACCCGGTTGGTTTCCGAAAAAGTCTATTACTTTATCTCCAGTGTTACTACCGATTTTGAGGGCAGGGTTACGGTGATCCCCGCGGGGGATATGGCCGCGCCCTTAAATTCGGCGATCCTTACCTTGTTTCCGTCATCAAAGGTATTGTGATCCTGCATGTTTTCTGCGGTGATAATCTGCCCGGTGATTTTTGCCGCCGGGGAAGCGGAACCTTGCAGGTTTAGATCGACCTTCTGTTCGCTGTGGGGATCAATGTTGCACAGTGAAACATGGATACGCCCTTCCCCGTCCACCGATGCGCTGGCGCTGACTGCGGGGAGCGTGTCACTGCCAATAGTATAGCTATCACATTCCACCGTAAGGGGCAGCCGCTGGGCATCCTGATGGACCTTGTACATGTCGAAGACATGGTAAGTCGGGGTCAGGATCATCTTTTCGTCTTGGGTAAGGATCACGGCCTGGAGCACATTGATGGTCTGGGCGATGTTCGCCATGCGGACACGCTCGGCGTAGTTGTTAAAAATATTGAGGTGCAGTGATGCTACCAGGGCATCCCGCAGAGTGTTCTGTTGATAGAGGAAGCCGGGGTTGGTGTCCTTCTCCACATCAAACCAGGTGCCCCATTCATCCACGATAAGGCTTACCTCTTTGCGGGGATCAAATTCATCCATGATTGCCCCGTGTTTATGAACCAGCTCATCCATGCGGGACGCCTTCTTCATGGTGGTGAACCATTCCTGTTCATCAAACTCCACGGCGGAACCTTTCTTGATCCACTCGCCGGGGACGGTGTAATAGTGAAGGCTTAATCCCTTCATAAAACTCTGGCCGGAACCGTGGACCTTTTGCATCAATACCCTGGTCCAGTTGTAATCATCGGTGTTCGGGCCGCAGGCGATGCGGTACAGGTTGGTCCCCTTGTAATTGCGGGCATAGACCCCGTAGCGGCGGAAATTATCGGCGTAGAATTCCGGGGTCATCATGCCGCCGCAGCCCCAGCTTTCATTGCCGATGCCCCAGAAACTCACCTTCCAGGGATCGGCTCGGCCGTTCTGTTTCCGGATATCCGTCATGGGGCTGACCGCATCACTGTTGACGTACTCAATCCACTGTGACAGTTCCTGCACGGTCCCGCTTCCCACGTTTCCGCAGATGTAGGGTTCACACCCAAGCTGATCGCAGAGATCCAGAAATTCGTGGGTGCCGAAACTGTTGTCTTCGGTGACGCCGCCCCAGTTGGTGTTGATCATCTTTGGCCGGTCTGCACGGGGACCGATACCGTCCTTCCAGTGGTACTCATCGGCAAAACAGCCACCCGGCCAGCGGAGGTTGGGGATCTTTATGTGTTTAAGGGCCGCAACGATATCGTTCCTGATGCCCCGTGTATTGGGTATGGAGGATTTCTCCCCGACCCAGTATCCGCCGTAGATACAATGTCCCAGGTGTTCCGAGAAATGTCCGTAAATGTGACGGTCAATCTTTACGCCGTCAGACTGGGTGTTAATCGTGATTTTACTCATGCTACGCTCCTTTGATTATATAATGATATTAAAACCTAAAAATGACAAGGGATTCCTTCGGCAGGGTGTACCGGGAGACAGCCTCAAGGGGCAGTTCGAATTCCTTGTGCCCGACCTTGACTGGATCATCAAAGCTGTTTCCCGCATCTTTTTCAAAACCCGCCATCTGATACACCCTGACCATAGCCGCCTGTTTCTTAATGTCCGGTACATCGATGTGTATGTCCAGGGGGGTATCCCTCATGTTGACGCATTTCAGAATGACATCCCCGGTTTGCCCGTCAAAACCGGCCGAATAATACAGGCGCTCCGGGCGGGGAATGGCATCCTCCGCCCGGCAAATCAAATGCCCGTCAATATAACAGGTTATTTCCCGTCTGCGGATATGCACACACAGATCATACTCCTGTCCGGTTTGAACCGTAAAGAGGCTTTGGGTTAAACACGAACTGCGCCCATTTATTCTTGAACCAATCACCGCATCCTGATTCTGCCAGCCGCCGATCTCCCAATAGAGGTAGTTCTGTTCATCTTGATAAGCAAAATTGATCTGAAA
>BOBW01000020.1 GCA_026002595.1 Spirochaetia bacterium
GTATACCCACGATCACCCTGTATCCCAATGCGGCGAATGTTTCCAGCGGCATCGTGGGCGGTTATAAGGGCGATGTATTTGCGTCTTACGGATTCAAACTGGATGTTTGGGCATTCTCAAATGAAAAAACAAACGCCCTCCTGGCGTCAGGGGATCTCCCCGATCTTGTGTATGTTCCGACTGAAAATCTGGCCGAAATGATTGAGGGCGGTATGCTTCTTGATTTGGAACCCTATCTGGATCAAATGCCCCATCTCAGGGCGTATAAAGACGCGCCGGAAGCCCTCAACTATGTGAGGAAGTTCAAGAGCGCCGATACGGGCAGATTGTACGGGCTGCCCACGACGGTCGGCGATCACAGCACGAAATATGCGGTGGTAGATTCCACGGAACGGAACAATGTAAAGCTCCGCTGGGACGTGTATCAAAAAATCGGCGCGCCACCCATCAGGAATTATGACGATCTTATTGATGTCATGGAGCAGATGTACAAGGCCAGCCCTGCCGATGACAAGGGTACTCAATTCTATGGCACCATTCTCAATAATGGTTCTGACACCACGTACTGGGCATGTATATACCTTTGGGAACGCTGGCAGGGATATCTGGACTGGAACCTTCGGTATATGCTTGACACAAACATGGTCACCGGTGCGGTCACTTCTATTCTGACAACGGACAGTAATTATTATAAAGGGCTTAAGTGGTACAACGAAGTATACCGCAGGGGCCTGATGGATCCCGATAGTATTAATAACGACCGTCTTACCCAAAAAGCGAAAGTAGACGCCGGTTATGCCCTGATTCCTTCTGGATACCTCCCCGGCTGGTTCGCCCAGAATGATATGCCCTATTATATTCCCGGCACCCAAATTTATTACAACACCATCAGTACCTATGGCGGTCCCTTATTCGGCATCAATGCGAAGGTCAAAAACGATCCGGTGAAGCTGAAAGCCAGCCTTGCGTATCTTGACTTAATGTACGATCCCGATGCGCAGTTCATGATACGCTGCGGTCCTGATGGTGACTTCTGGTACAGCGATGGGAAAGGCAATGCCTTCTTTACCGATGCCGGTCTTGCGTACATAAAGGAACGGGGCAATTTTGACGGGTATACCCTTAAAAGCGGCGAGCAGTTGATCCTCTGGGGGGTCCCCTTTGGGGCCAACCTTGGCGCGGCGTTATCCTATAAAGACGGCGCCGGCGGCGCCAGGATCATTACGATTACCGAATGGAAAGAAGCCCAGGCTTTCGCCCTTGCGGATGACAGGATTGCCCAATGGCAAAAAACAACAGGGTACAAAGACTGGAAAGAATGGCTTGGTCCGAATTTTCATGGAACCGGTCCCTTGGATAATGTTGTAAGCTTTTGTACAACCCAGCCCGGACCGGACTTGCAGCTCATCGTTTCTGCCCTGCGGGATGTGGTGGTCAATGCAAGCTGGCAGATGGTCTATGCAAACAGGGAAGCTGAGTTTCAGCAGATATGGAACAAGATGGTTGCCGATTGCAATGGTCTTGGGGCCCAAAAAGTTATGGATTGGCGGCTGGCCGACATCAAGAATGCCACCGCCATCAGGGATTCGTTGAGGAGGTAGACCGGCAGTGAGACAATGATGCTGCGTTTAAGAAATATTTTTTTCTTGACAAAGCGAAAATTGACATTCATACTGAAAAACAATACTGGAGGAAAGATTATGAAAAGAACAATGGTTCTATTGTTATCGATGTGCCTTATGGGGGGCACTCTTCTGTTTGCCGGCGGCGGCTCCCAGAACAAGGGATCGGCGGACGGTGTTTATGACGCGACGGTTTTGAGCATTACCTTTACCGGACAGCCGATAGCCGACAACGCGCAGGCTAAACTTGAAATGGAAAAGATTACAAATTCGCGTATTAAATTTACGTGGGTTTCCAACTCCAACTATGAAGACAAGCTGAACACCATGATGGCCAGCGGCAGTTTACCGGCTGTTGTGGCGCTTACGGGACTTACGCCAAGCGTAATAAATAACATACGCGCCGGAGCATTTTGGGATATTACCGACGAGATCAAGAACTACGAGTATCTGAAGCAGACGAATCCCATAACCATAAACAACCTTTCGATAGACGGCAGGCTTTATGGCTTGCCCCGTGCCCGTCAGGTTGCGCGTAACGGCATTACTTACCGCCGGGACTGGGCGATTAAGGCCGGCATACCTGAACCGAAAACGACCGATGACATTTACAGGCTGCTGAAATATTTTACTGAAAATGATCCGGACGGAAACGGCATCAAAGATACCTATGGTATGACATGGTGTAAATATGACGGGCCGCTTGACATTATAACCACATGGTTTGGCGGCGGTAACCAGTGGGTTGAACAAAACGGCAAGTATGTTCCCTATATGTTCACCCAGGGTTATCTGGATGCCATGAACTTCGCCAAAAGATTATACAGCGAAGGGCTTATTAACGATGACTTTGCAAGCCGCGACACCGCGATTTGGGCGGACGATATCAATTCCGGCAGATCGGGTATGTACATAGACGTTGCCGACCAGGCGCAGCGTACCGACAATGCCCTGCTTCAGCTTGACACGGCGAAATATACCGATGCCATTTGGGTGATAAACTCTGTTTCCAGTCCCGCCGGTTTGTTTAACCTGCCAACCGTGGGCTATTCCGGTTTGGTTGCCATATCCAAAAGCGGTGCAAAAACCGTAGAAGATATGCGCAGGGCGCTTCAATTCATTGACAGAACAAATACCACAGAGGCCATGAACTTGTTTACCTACGGCGTTCCCGGCGTTCACTTTGATATTGTTGACGGCTACGCCGTCCGCCGCACAGGTCTTTCGGACGCGGAAGCGGCCAACAATGTAAACGAAGGTTTTAACCAGTTTATGACCTCCGTTACGAACAGTACGACCCCTGAAAAACTGAGCCGTATCCGCCAGCAGGTGTACGATGTTCAATACAAAAGTGATATGGGTATACTTGTGGCTAACCCCTGTATTACCTTCAGCAACTCAAGTAAAGTGTATACAGAAAAAGGTTCCGATCTTGACACTATCCGCCGGGACGCCCGTGTTCAGTACGTCGTCGGGCAGATAAACGAGGCGGGCTGGAGAGCCGCTATGAATACATGGTTGTCCGCGGGCGGCCAGGCGCTTATAGATGAGTACAACAGCATGAAAAAGTAAGGCAAAAGACCCGGTTCCCGATGGTTTAAATTTGGAACCGGATCATTTGCAGGGGGTGTCCGTGAACAATAAGAACAGCGTTTTGGCGCGGGTTTTGCGTGACAGGTGGCTTTATTTGCTCCTTTTACCGGGGCTTGTTTATTATTTTATTTTTAAGCTCATACCCATGTTTGGCATTATTGTCGCGTTTCAGACGTATAATCCGTATACGGGCTTTCTTGCGAGTCCCTTTGTGGGTTTAAAGAACTTCAGGGACTTTTTTACGCACCGCGAATTTGCCCTGTTGTTTACGAACACCCTTTACCTATCATTTCTTAACATTCTTTTTTACTTTCCGGCGCCGATAATACTTTCCCTGCTCTTGAACGAAGTACGGCACAGTTGGTACAAAAGGTCCGTGCAGACCCTCGTTTACATTCCGCACTTTTTGTCGTGGGTTATCGTGTACAGCCTGTTCTATATGCTTCTTACTACCGACGGCGGTATTGTCAATTTGCTTGTTGAGGCCGCGACAGGGCATAAAATACGTTTTTTGGAAGACCCAAAATGGTTCAGGCCGATAGTCATTATACAGACAATTTGGAAAGAAACAGGCTGGGGGACGATTATTTTCCTTGCGGCATTGGCCGGCGTTGACATGGAGTTGTACGAGGCCGCCATAGTTGACGGCGCCGGACGTTTCAGGCAGCTCTGGCATATAACACTGCCCGCCATAAAAAGTACGATTGTCATACTGCTTATACTGAGGATGGGCAGCGTACTTAACACGGGCTTTGATCAAATTTACCTGCTTACAAACTCGCTCAACCGTTCGGTGGCCAATGTTTTCGATGTGTACGTTTACGAACAGGGCATAACGCGTGGTTCCTTTAGTTTTGCAACGGCGGTGAGCCTGTTCAAGTCGGTAATAGGCATGATTTTGGTGTACGGTACTAACTATATCGCCAAGAAAGCCGGCGAAACCGGCATATTCTAATAGAGTGCTTGGATTAAAAGGACCTTATCATGTTAAGAAATGATACGACGGCATCAAGAATATTTGACGTTTGCAACTATATTTTTCTTGTACTGTACGGCGTTTTGTGTATTCTGCCGTTTTTGTATGTGGTAGGCGCGTCTTTTGCCGATTCAGCGGAAATTATAAGCCGTTCAATATTTCTTGTGCCGCACAACCCTACAACCGATGCGTACAAATACGTTTTTTCATCGCCGACTTTGCCCCGTTCCATGCTTGTTTCGGTATATGTAACGCTTGTCGGTACGCTTACCAGTATGCTTTTTACCCTTACCATGGCTTACGCCGTTTCAAAAAAACATTTGGTTGGAAGAAATGTAATACTTAACTTTGTTGCGTTTACCATGGTGTTTTCCGGCGGCATGATACCCACTTTTTTGGTTGTAAAAGCTCTGGGGCTTTTGGACAGTTTCGCCGCCCTGATACTACCCGCCGCCATAAACACCTTTAACCTCATCGTTGTGAAAAACTTTTTTCAGCAGCTTCCGCAGGAACTGGAGGAAGCGTCGAAAATAGACGGATGCAATGATATGACGATTTTCTTTCGTATAGCCCTGCCTCTTTCCATGCCTGTCATAGCGACATTTACCCTTATGTATGCCGTTGGCTATTGGAACGACTACTTTCATTCGCTCATCTACCTGAACGATATGAGAAAATGGCCATTACAGCTTATCCTGCGGCAGATAGTCGCCTATTCGCAGGGGAGAATAGAAGGGGCGGACTATGAATTGGCCCCGCCTCCCGCGCAAAGCATAAAAATGGCGGTTATTGTTTTCAGTACCGTTCCCATATTGCTCGTGTATCCTTTCTTGCAGAAGCATTTCGCCAAAGGCGTCTTGCTTGGCTCCGTGAAAGGTTAGGCGCGCCCTGGTTGAATTTTTGTGCGTAAACACTCACGACAAATATTTATAAATCATATATCCTGCGGTCATGCAGACAATTGTATTGGTTGATGACCATGTGATGATACGCCGGGGCTTGGCAGCGCGGCTTGCCGCAACGGGCCGTTTTTGTATCGCCGGGGAAGCGGCCGCCCTGGCGGAGGCGCAGCTTTTGCTGGAAAATTCAGAAACCGCGCCTGACCTTATCATTCTGGACATAGAACTGGGGGATGATAACGGGCTTGCGCTTATCGGCACGATAAAAGAACGGGATGGAAAGAAGCCTGCGGTGCTGGTGTATTCGGTTTTTGAAGACCCCTTCCGCATACAGTCCGCCATGCATCTGGGGGCGCAGGGCTATGTTTCAAAATCCGCAGGAGAAACAGAATTACTCTCGGCGATTGACGCAGTCCTTGCGGGACAGACATGGCTCGATCCCCGGCTTGAACTGAAAAACACGAGGGCGCCTGACATCTATGACCTGTTCACCCGGCGTGAACGGGAAATTTTGGAGATGGTGCAGAAACATTACGATAATGCCAAGATTGCCAGGAACCTTACGCTGACACTGCGTACCGTGGAAAACTACCTCAGCCGCATCTACGACAAAACCGGCGCGGGATCGCGGAATGATTTGATTAACTGGTAGTAGTTTTCTGTCATTTTTTGTGCTACCCTAATCTCATTATGCCCCAGAAGAAACTCCAAATAAGGAATAGTACCGCAGAATTTCTGATTTTTACCAAACAGGCAGGAGCGGACAGCATAGATGTCCGCATACAGGATGGTACTATCTGGCTGAGCCAAAAGCTCATGGCCGCCCTTTTTGATTGTTCCACTGACAATATCTCTTTACACTTAAAAAACATCTTTGCGGAACAGGAGCTTGATGAGGTTTCAGTTACCGAGGATTTCTCGGTAACTGCCTCGGACGGGAAAAACTATAAAACAAAACACTACAACCTTGACGCAATAATCGCCGTTGGTTACCGGGTGAACTCCGGACGGGCCACTGCGTTCAGGCAATGGGCAACATCGGTGCTGCGGGATTATGCCTTACGGGGTTATATTATCGATAAAAAGCGGATGGAAAACGGGGCTTTTCTTGATGAGGATTATTTTGAGTATCTGCTTGCGGAAATCCGGGAAATCCGCCTAAGTGAGCGGCGTTTCTATCAAAAGATTACCGACATCTACGCAACCGCCATGGATTATAACAAGAACGCACCCGTTACAAAGGAATTTTTCGCCAAGGTTCAGAATAAGCTGCACTATGCCATTCACGGCCATACGGCGGCGGAGCTGATTTATGCGCGGGCAGATGCAGAGAAAGAACACATGGGATTGACCGCCTGGGAAAAAAGCCCCCAGGGGAAAATCGTTAAAACCGATGTTTCTGTCGCAAAAAACTATCTGACCGAAACAGAACTGGAATCACTGGGCAGAGTTGTAAACGCCTACCTTGATTTGGCTGAGGACCGGGCGCAAAAACATATCCCCATGACCATGGAGGACTGGGCAAAACGGCTTGACCGTTTTCTTGAAGCTGATGACCGGGACTTACCGGAAGACAGCGGGAAAATTACAGCGCAGCTGGCAAAAGAATTTGCCGAAGGTGAATTCGAGAAATACCGTATCGTACAGGATCGGTTGTTTGAATCTGATTTTGATAAAGAGATAAAGAAACTGCGGAACAAGAAAAAGAATTGAATTACTAAAATATTATCACCCTTGACTTCAACCCTGTACGTCTGTTAGACCATACAGCCGATAACTGCGGCCCCGAACTATCCAATCCAGGCTGTAGAAGGTGACAGGCACTCTCAGCGTGGGGACCAGCAGGTCCCTGTTTCAATTCAAGAGCCTATGGTATACTGCGTACCAGAGGTAAGCAGATGAACGAAAACACCTTGTTGAAAGAAGACGAATTCTGGACCTACGCCGCTTACAAGAACTGGGAACTGGCCCCGGGCGAACGGTATGAGCTTTACCGGGGTAAAGCCGTGGCCATGGCTGCCCCGAACGAGTATCATCAGTTAATTCTTGGGGAATTATTCAAACAGATTGCGGTTTATCTGACCGGCAAGCCCTGCAAAGTATTTCCCGCCCCCTATGACGTGCGGCTCTTTTATGAAGAGGATGAAAGTGACGATACGGTTCTCCAGCCCGACATTACCGTGGTGTGCGATGAAAAAAAGCGGGGGCCGGAAGGCTGCCGGGGCGCGCCTGACTTTGTGGTGGAAATCCTGTCGCCTTCCAACAAGGCGATTGAAATGGAACTCAAATTTGACCTGTACCGGCAGGCGGGGGTGAAGGAATACTGGGTTATTGATCCTGAGCATAAAACCATCCATTGCTATGGTTTTAACGGCGACCAGTTTTTTTTCCGTTCTTACGGCACCGTAGGAACCGCCTCTGTGGAGACGTTAAAGGGCCTTGAAATAGCTCTGGAACCGGTTTTTGCCGGATAATACGCTTTTTCCCGGGTATCCGTAACTGATAAGCTCCGGATCAAAGGGTTCGTGAAGAGCTAACCGGGGAATTCGATGCCGTGCTTCCGGTGTCAGGCACTCCCAGCGTTCCCATCGTACAAGCCGCTTTGCTGTTATACTCTGTAACTGATTATTTGAGCCGCCATGTTTTTACCATTGTTTGGCCGTCGGCGTCTTTATAATAGTAGCGGACGATTTTGTTGATTCCTTTTAAGGCATCTTCCATTGTTTGCGGTTGATAATAATTCCGTTCTACTTCAAACTGCGGGGTGATTTTGTTTCGCCCGTCATATTTGATGTCTGAATACGGTTTAGCCAGTTTGTCTTTTATCGCGTTATACCTTTTTTCGGCTTCCTCGCCGTACAGGGTTTCGCTTTTAGACAGGGCTTTTTTACCGAGCCTGATACCGAACACCATAGCCAGCAGCGATGCCGCCGACAGGGCAACGCCGCTTATTCCAATGATCATATTGATTGTTTCCATGTTTTCTCCTCCTTTGAAAAAAAGTCCGGGGAGCACGCCCCCGGACTTGGGCTGGTTAGCTTAAAAATTCGGTCCTGCGTTAGGGGTTGATATAGAAACTTGCCGAACCGCTGTCGGCGGCGATTGTAATGTGGATATTGCTTCCATTTACTCCACTCCCCTGTATATACCTAGAAAAATTAACGTCCAAACCCGTTTCGGATAATTTCACCTTGCCGGCGCCATCATAGCCCCAATACTTGGACATTGTAACCGTCAGCACCGTATCGGATGTCCGTACTACCGTATAGCTGATATCAGTCGCGTCGTCTATACTCGCAGGTATAGGATCTCCAGCAAACTCTGCATCGGTTACAGGGCCGTCCAGTTCGACATAACTACTCACTTCGAAGTCTTCAAAGCTACCCTCTATCCATTTCGGCCCACCCTCCAGGGTCAGCGTAAAGGAGTTGGTCCCGGTACCAGTCAGTTTGATGGTTCCGGTGATGTCAGGATCCTCCTCCTCAGTGGGACACCCCGCCAGCCCAATACCGATTATCGCCACTATGGCGATAAGCCCGAAAAGTTTGAAAAAGTTCTTCATAGAGAACTCCTTTTTTTGCGGTTCCCGCCCCTGCCGTTCCACGGGCGGGTAATCGCGTTAGATTACCCGCCCCCAGGGGGCAGGACGCGGTCCGGTATAACCGGGCCGCTTATAAAAAAGCCGGCTTGCGGAAACTTTGGTTCCGGTTCTCCGGCATTTTTTCCAGTGAGAAAAATGTGTGATACGAATGCGTAATTTGTTGTATTATAAGGAATTAACGGGGGGGGTAATTGGGACTTTAGGGCATGAAACGCCGCGCCCGGTTAGGGTCAAAGCCCCGGCCGGGACGAAGGGAAGCATCAATCGTAAAGCGCTGTCTGCCATACCATTCCCCCTATGCCGGAACTATAGGGGGGAAATTTCGGTTTGTATTCAGTGTTTACGCACAAAACGGGGAAAAGTGAAAAAAATCGATGGCCTTTAATGGATACTGGCAAAAAGCCCTCCCAATAGGATAAAATAAAAGTTAGAGGAGTCTACCCGGTGACCGAAACAGAACGTGACCAAAATTTGATGGTAGTTGTAGCCGCAGAGGAATATGCAGCCAGGCACAATATGAAGACCGGTGAAGCCTTTCGCCTTTTCAGGCAATATGAAATTAGCAGTCTGATACGGCGTCATTATGGGGTGTTACACACCCAGGCGCTTGAAGAAAACGGCTATTTTGCCGAGGATATATTAAAAAGGAAAAATTGCAATTTATAAAGGAAACCAATTATGGAAAAGAAATACATGTATAAAGGGCAGGATATAACCCTTGATATTCTTTTTAAAGAAGAACACATCCTCAGTATCATTGCAGAGAAGGACGGGAAAAAGTTTGATGATAGTTACGATGATTTCTTGCAGTCAAAAACCTACGGCGCTCTGCAAAATACTGCATCGTTGATGTGGACTGAAAGCGCCGAATTTATTGCCGATGAATATTATCGGGAAAAAAGTGCTGCGAACTAATACGCTTGGTCTGATTTTTTCAAAACCCTCCGTTAAGCAATGAGGCGAAGCCGGATTGCAAGCATCCCCAGCCCATAACCCCCAAAGGCGGTAATGAACCGGTCAACGATATTCACCGGGATGCGGGAGAGGATATCCGCCGCCAAAAGGGGCAGCCGGTTTCGCATCAGCCCCAGCTTGAAAAAAGTGTGGGGGTGTACCGCATTGTCCGCTGTTTCCAGCCCAACCGTGATGGTAAAATCGATAAGGCCCCCAAGGAGGCTTACGATCATACACGTGCTGATGTACAAGAGAAGCAAGGCCGATGCGGTACTGATCAGTGTCGGCCGTTCATCCGCCAGGCCGGAATTTTCCCGGCGGGAAAGCAGGAACCGGAAGCCCCCTATCAACAGTACTTCTGCGATAGCACAGAGGGCAAAGAGATTATCCCATACGCTTGGGTAGCCGAGGAGCAGGCTTCCGATAAGGGTGGTCAGAATGGCGGTGAATAGCCCCGGCAGGGTCCCGGCGGCAAAGGCCACGGCGCAGGTGAACACCGTGTCGAGGAACAGGGACAGGTGGAGTATTTTCACCGAAAGGTAGCTGAGCAGAAAATTTGCACCCACGGCCAAAACACATATTGCTAACACTTTTACTGTTTTCATAGCAGCGGCGCCTCAATTTTTACCATGGTTCCCTCCCCTTCTGCGCTTGTAAAATTCAGGATGCCCCCAAGGATAGTGATGCGTTCATACATCCCCCGGATGCCGAAATGGCCTGCGGAACTTCCCGCGTCTTTGGCGGACAGGGGCGGGACGAATCCCCTGCCGTCATCGGAAACACAGATCAAAAGTCCCGGCCTTTTGTCTGCGTCGAAATCGGCATTGCGCAGTAATACTGTTGCCTCGGAAGCCTCCGCGTGTTTTCTGATATTGGTGAGCGCTTCCTGAACCAGCCTGAAACACTGAAGCTGCATCTCAGCCGGCATGGGCTCAATGCTGAACCCGTCATGAACGGTGATACGGCACTCAATATCCGCGGTTTTTTCAAAATTGTAACAAAGCCTGCGCAGGGCATCCGGCAGTCCCTGGTGGCGGAGTTCCGGGGGTATAAGATTATTGCAGATAGTCCGCACACGGTCAATAAGGTCCACATGTCCGGCGCTTAATTCCGTGCAGAGTTCCTGTACCGTATTGCTGTCCGCAGTGTTACTGTGGGCGGCGCGGTGTATTTCCGAAACTTTCATTTCCAGGGCGCTCAGTTCCTGGGCCACAGAATCGTGCAGTTCCCGTGCGATGCGGGAACGTTCCTGTTCCTGGGCGAGCACCATTTGGCGGGAAAAGGCGGCGCTCTGTTTCCCCCTGATCCGTGAATGTTCCAGCGCCAGGTAGAGCCGCCACACAAACAGGGCCATGGTAATAATGATCGCAATAAAAATAAAGAACTGGGAAAAGTAGGCCATGTGTATATGATCCGCCATCCCCGAATCCAGATACTGCCACCGGGCAAGCTCGCTGCGGATTTCCCCTGAAAGCTCCAAAACCAAAGGCCCCGGAACTGCAGCAGATTCGGGAAATCCGGCGCCCTGTTCCGCCTGAATCGCCTGCAGCAGCGACTCCGTCAGAACCGCTATGTTTTGTGTCAGCTCCCTTTGGGAAAAATCGGTAACCGCGCCGCTTTCGTAGAGCGGCGAACGGAGAAAGGCATTTACCGAGCGGCCAAAATCCTCCAGAGTTGCCAAAAGGCGTCCGGTCCCCAAAGGGGCCGCTGGAAGTTCCGCCGGTGTCCCTGCGGCAGCATAGTTCAGTAATGCTGTTTCTACATCCATCCATTTTTGCAGCACCTCATACATCGGCACATCCGCGGAAAGTCCCGCCTGAGCGCCGGCGGCAAAAACCTTCCCGCAAAAAAGGCAGAGGATCAGAACCGTAAGCGGCACAGCCCTATGCACGAATTTCGTCTTCCCGTAAAGGGAGTTCCAATTTTGATACATCGGCAAAAAGGCGTTTTGAAGTTTTTAAGACATGGCTGAAATAAAGTCCGTCAACAAGACGCCCGTCCAATGAAATGCCCAGCTGGATTATTTTCGTGCTTTCGACATTTCCGGTTTCAGGGTTTACCTTTGGCAAATAACATTCCTTTCCCATGGTCAGGAAAAAACCGCAGTTTCCAAAATCAAACAAGTGGTGATTAATTGCCTGCAAACTGATGCTTTTCAGGTTTGCCACAAAAAAACTGGCGTGAAAGGGGCTGCCGGTTTTTAAAAAATTTGCCGAAAGCATTCCGTGGTAGTCCGCAAATTTCAGGGCCCAAACCGCAATCCTTAAAAGCCAAAGCGGAAGATGCGCAAGGCCGTCCCGCTTGCCGTCGGTTCCGTTGTGGGTGTTAAGCGCGGCGTCAACATCGGCATCCACCAGTTTTTTTACTTCCGCAATTGTTTCGTATCCGGTAAAGATCGTATCAAGGGATGTTTCTTCAGCGTCCGGGCGGAAGGATTTTTTTATTATCATGGAAAGCTCTATAACATTGCGCTGCCAGAATTGCTGCGCCAGAATAAACCGGTTGAGTTTTGGGTACATCTTAAAAATACGGACAAGCACCGCAAGGACTATGTCCATATAGGTATAATTAATGCCCTCCGCCCGCTTCTTTTCAATAAAGTCGTCCAAAGGCCCGGCCTCTATATCAACCATTACATAATTTGCAGACCCCGCCCGCGGGGGCACAAATAAGGGCATAAGCCGTGATATGCCGTCCAGCCCTTTTACTTTTTTACCATCGCTCCGCCTGCCGAACATAAGCACTCTCCTTTTGATGATAAACAATAGAACATTTTCTAATCTTGTTAAATCACCTCAAAACGGGTAGAATGCCATTATGTTAGACAAATTAACCCAGAAGGTTTCGGACGCCCTGCGTTTTGTGGCGGGGAAGTCCACGATTACCGAAAAAAATATCGATGACGCCGTAGACGCCATCAAAATGGCCCTGCTGGAGGCGGATGTAAACCTGCGGGTGGTCCGCCGTTTCGTCAATTCCACAATTGAGGAGGCCAAGGGCGAGCGGGTGCTCCGGGCGGTGGACCCCGGCCAGCAGTTTGTCAAAATCGTCCACGACAAGCTGGTGTCCTTTTTGGGGGACACCGAGCCCGGCCCCAACGGCCGTTCGGCCCAGGAACTGGAACTCAAGGGCCCTGATGTTCTTTCTTCTATATTAATGCTGGGGCTCCAGGGCTCCGGGAAGACCACCGGTTCCGCCAAGCTGGCCCTGCGGCTTAAAAAAGAAGGCCGGAAACCCCTGCTGGTGGCCTGCGATCTGGTACGCCCGGCGGCTATGGAACAGCTTTCCATACTGGGGAACCAGGTGGGCGTCCCGGTGTACCGGGAAGATGGCGCAACGGATGTGGTCAAGGTCTACCGGGGCGCGGCGGATTACGCCAAAAAGAACCTCATCGACACCCTGATCATCGACACCGCCGGGCGGCTCCAGATCGACGAAGCCATGATGGCGGAACTTTCCCGCCTCAAAGACGCCGCCAAGCCGGACGAGCTGCTTTTGGTGGCGGATGCCATGACCGGCCAGGCTGCGGTGGACATTGCCAAGGCTTTTGACGAAAAAATCGGCCTTTCCGGGGTCATCCTGACCAAGTTCGACTCCGACACCCGGGGCGGCGCGGCCCTTTCCCTTAAAACCATCACCGGCAAGCCCCTCAAATTCGTGGGCACCGGTGAAAAGCCCGAAGATTTCGAGCCCTTCCACCCTGAACGGGTGGCGGGCCGCATTCTGGGCATGGGGGACGTGGTCAGCCTGGTGGAAAAGGCCCAGGAGGTCATCGATCAAAAGGAAGCCCTGGAACTCCAGAAAAAGATGGAGAAGGAAAACTTCACCCTGGAAGACTGGCTCTCCCAGCTCCGCTCGGTAAAGAAGATGGGCTCCCTGCAATCCATGCTGGACATGATCCCCGGCATGGCAGGGCAGATCAGCGAGGACGACATCAACAAGGCGGACCTGAAAACCCAGGAGGCCATCCTCAGTTCCATGACCCGCAAGGAACGGCGCAACCACCTGATCATCGGCCCCTCCCGCCGCTCCCGCATCGCCCGGGGCTCCGGCACCTCCGTGGCGGAAGTGGCCCGGCTCCTCAAAAAATTCGAAAAGATGCGGGGGATGATGAAGAAGATGTCGAAGATGAGTAAGAATCCCGCCGCGATGCAAAATATGATGGGGCAAATGGGGCAGGGGCGGTTCAGGTAGTTATAGCAGATGAGAGCTTTTGGGGTTACAAGTGATGGTAGACGGGGAGAGGAAACGTTTTGTCTTTTAGGCAAAATAATTTTTTTGGGAGGGTAGTTTAATGAAAGACTACAAAAGAGTTCTGGCAATGATCGTTATGGGAACGATCATTGCCGCCGGAATGTTTGCCATTGATATGGGCAATGGCTTAAGCTTTAACGGATTCGGTCTGGCCGGCGTTTCGCTTGCGGAAAACCAGGCTGACAATCTGGCTTTTGGGCTGGATAACAGCTTTGGCCTGTTTGAAGCAGCCTATGGCGCGGAAAGGGGCGGAGCAAAAATACTGTTTGCAACAGTGGCGAATAACTGGGTCCCTATAGTTTGGGGATTTCCGTATGCGTATGTAAATTTCTTTCAAAAGATACTTACCATTTCTGTCGGCAATAACTATGAACCGCTCTGGGCAACAGGCAACACAGACCCGGTGTTTACCAGATGGTGGGATTATCTTAGCGGAATAGGCAGGGCAAATCAAGGCGGGGCACAAATCAAGGTGGATTTAAATACAAGTACTCAAGGACTCATAATGCACAACTTTGTAGTCCCGGGTATTCGTTTTGAATTAGCCAAGATAGAGCAAGTTAAAGGGTTAAGGCTGGCCTGGTATCTTGGCATTCCCGGCGCCACCGTTGAAGACGGCAGATATAGTGTCGGCGGCGCAGAGCTCGGAGACTTATTTGACAATATGTTTGTCGCTGCCGGCTATGAAAGCGAAAAATTTTCAATAACCGGCGGTTTTGAAAATGCGAACACTGAGAGCGGTATATATGCTAATTTGGACACAAACTTTAGTGCGTTTAAACTTAATGCAGTGCTGAACTGGGTGTTTACTGATCCCGGATTTTTCCGTGCGACGCCGACTTTTGTATTTACAAACGAAAAACTGCAAAAAATGGAACTGTACGCCCGCGGCGATGTATGGATTGGATCCTCGAGCTGGCGGCCCTCTGCTAATTATGGCGGCACTTCCCCTTCATGGAATCTGATAGATGCAGATACAGGGAGTATAAGAACTGATCCTACCGTTAATGGGGCATTTATACTTGGCGCCGAGGCCGGCTTTTCTTATCTTTTGAAAAATATCAAGCTGAATATATCAGCCGGTACAGACAACATTATTTATTTTACGGGTAATGGTTTGTGGGCAAAAGCCGGAACCGGTTTTGACATATCTGAAAACTTAAAGTTTGAGCTATACGACAAACTGGGTAAAATCGGCGCAGTTAAAAACGATGCCGGATCAACCTTTGACAATATCGTTCAGCTAAACATGATGTGGCGTTTTTGACAAAAGCTTGATATAGGAGCACTCACCGCGCCGTCCATGGCGCGGCTATTTTGGGCATAGGGCTGAATAAGCCGCCCTGAGGGAAGGCGCAGAGGCGCAATTGAGCAGGAGACTACCCATTATTTGGGCCTACATATCCTCCAGCGATAAACACCGCCCCTCAATCTCGTATCCCGGCAGGACCTTCTCCTTAAGCCGATTAATCTTGGCCGCCAGAAGGGTGGGCTTGTATTTTCCCCGCTGCCGTTTAACCTCCACCGCCAGGGCGCGGTTTTTCTCCAGCTCCAGGGCCACGATGTCTATTTCGTTTTGATTATCCCCCCGGCTCTCCCACCATGAACCGATGTCCCGGTAGTTCCGGCTTTCCGCAAGCTGCTGCCTGAAGTACCGTTCCAGGATCTTCCCGGAATAAGTTGTATAGTCGGCCTTGATTATGGAGCGCAGGCCGGTAAAGTTTTTTATTTCAATCATGGAGCGGTACCGGTCAAGATAGTTGAACCAGAATTGCAGAAAATTATCGGCAATCTCGTAACGCACCGCCTGTGTCCCTTCCGCTGCCAGAATCGGCCGATGCCGGACAAGGATGTTGTAATCCTCAATCAACCGCTTTATCTGGCCGCCGATACTCTTGTCCCCCAGGGCGGCCGCTATTTCCGGCTGGGTATTACGCCCCCCCGCCACCGCATCCAGAATCGAGAAATAAACCCCGTAGTTCTTCCCGAATTCCTCAATAAGCAGGTACTTTCCCTCCTCAATAAAGGGCGAATTATCCCGGATCATAAAATTGATCATCCCCGGAATACTCAAGCCATCGGGATTCTGTTTACTGTTGTCGCAAAACATTTCCATATATTTAGGGATGCCGCCGGTAAAGGCATAGAGGGCCAGAAGCTCATCATTACTGTACCGGGGCCTATGATCCTTTAATATTTTTTTGATGGTTACAAGGTCAAAGGCTGAAATCTTGATGATGGTATCCGCCCTGCCGAAGAGGGGTTCCTGGGAATCCTGAAATATTCTCTGCATGAATGAATACACGGACCCGCAGAGGATAAGATGCATCCGGCTGCGGTCCTTGTATTGATCCCACAAATGCTGCATATCGTGATACACCGATGGATTGATATTCAGAAATTCCTGAAATTCGTCGATCACCAGGGTAAAGGGCTGCCGGGTTGCGAGTTCCATAAGAGACTGAAACAGAACCTGAAAACGATGGATTCCTTCGGGGATAAAGGTATTGAGCGCCTTGGAAATAATCTCCGTGAATTCCCCGCAAATGGCGGCTTCGTCCTTGCGTCCCACAAAAAGATAGGCCGTGGGTGTTTTCTCATTCGCCTTCATGATAAGGCTGGTCTTGCCGATACGCCGCCGCCCGGTTATGACGGTCATCCGGGAATGATCGGTGAATGCCAGTTCCCGAATACGGCTTAACTCTTCGATTTCCCTTGTTCTGTTGTAGAATTGCATGGTTCCGGTATCCTTATTTTAGTTATCAATATAACAGTTACCGCTGTAACGGTTACCACCGTAACTAGAATATAATGAATAAAAATTGGCCTGTCAAGCGAGGAGAAGAAACTGCGGAGTGAATATCTGACACCTATATTCCCCCGCGATCATCCAGCGCCCCCGCAGGCGAAACGCCGGGATGGTTTGGCGGGCCGCTTTGTTTAATGCGCTGTTACCGGCAATGTTGTTTTTCTTTGCCCACTCGATAAGGGGGATGATTTTCGGATTGGTAAGCAGTGCAATCCGCCGGTAAAGTGATTCAGTAAGCAGCAAAGCGAACAGCTCCGTAAAGCCGCCGTATTTTGTGGTGGACAGGTATGTATCGAATAGGGGATAATAATCCGTAAACTTACTTTTGCTCTGGATAATGATTGGCGGAAACCCGAGAGCCTGTAACTGATGGTTTATGAGTACGCGCCCTATTCGTCCGTTACCATCACCAAAGGGATGAATCGTTTCAAATTCAGCGTGGAAATGGGCAATTTTATCCAGGAAATAGCCGCCGCCTTCCGTATTGTATTCCCCGACCAGCTCACTCATCAGCCCTGATACGAAATCCGGGTTCGCACCGAGGTGCGCGCCAATCCTGACCCACTCCCTGTTCATACGAAAACGCCCGGCGATAGGATCATTGATATCGGTGAGCAGGGTTTTATGCAAAGAAAGAATCAAACCTATGGACAGTCTCTCCTTTGGATTTTCCAATAGGTATTCGGTGACTTTTGCCAGGTTTTTTGCCTCGTAGATTTCACGGACATCATGATCGCGTCTAATCATATCACGCAGGATAATATCCTCGGTATCTTCGAGGGTAAGGGTGGAGTTTTCAATGGCGTTTGAGTTATATACCATTTCAGGTATCCCGGCCAAGGCAATTTCACGAACCGCCTCTTTTTTATCCTCAATCAGCGTCTGATAGTGCGCGGCTAATCTTTGAATTCTATCTTTTGTGACCTGATTTATCATACCGTCAGTATACTGAATTTTACGTGAATGGTCAGTGGTTTTCGGCATTTATTCACGTAAAGTTTAGGTGGATGGCGCCTGACGCCTTAATGGGGAAGCTCCCAAATACCGGTCACGGGAATTTGAGACCGCCATGTTCTGGCTGTGGGATATGGGGATCCTCCGCCGGGTGAACCTGTGCTTGAAGCGGTTGACTAAACTTTTCATTTTTTGTATGATTCAAGTTCACTTATCGTTAGGAACATCTAACGTAGTTTCGAGGAGGATACATGAGCGCCACCATAAGGCTCAAGAAATTTGGAACCAAAAAACGCCCCTACTACCGCATCGTGGTGTTAGACAAACGGGCGCCCCGTGACGGGAAGACCATCGAAGAACTGGGGTATTACCATCCCATCGAAGCCGAGGACAAGCAGATCCAGCTGTCCGAGGATAAGGTAAAAGCATGGCTGCAGAACGGTGCCATTGTCAGTGATACGGTCCGCAAAATTCTGAACAAGAAGAATATTTCCCTGTAAGTCCGGTTTTTTGACCGGTAATGGGGAAAAGGGTATTTGAATGGAAAAAGATCTGGTTGAATACATTGTAAAATCTCTGGTGGATGACCCTTCCGCGGTACAGGTCAGTGTTGTGGAGGGTGAAAAATCCACTATTCTGGAACTCCGGGTAGCCGCCGATGACATCGGCAAGGTGATCGGCAAACACGGCCGTATTGCCAAGGCTATCAGAACCGTCCTGCAGGCCGCCACTGCCAAGACCGGCAAGCATACGGTCCTGGAAATTTTGGACTAAAGTCCATTGACTGAACCCTTCGGCCCCGCCATCCTCTGCTAAAATCATGTACCCAACGTCATGACAGAAAAATTTGTGGTGGGCCTTGTGGGTTCTCCCTTCGGCCTCAAGGGCTTCGTCAAAGTCAAATCCCTGTCCGGGGAAATCGATCATCTGTTAAAGCTTAAATCGGTGATCCTCCGCCAGGGCGCTGTAGAACGGGTCTGGGAAATCGAAGAAAGCGCCCCCAGTTTTCCTTCGGTGGTACTGAAATTCAAAGGCATCGACACCCCGGAAGATGCCAAGGCCTTAAGCGGCGCGGAACTTATCGCGAACCGGGAACAGGCCAGTCCCCTCAAAAAAGGTGAATACTATATTGAAGACCTCCGCGGCCTTGAGGTGATTTTAGACCCGTCTGCTGCCCCCGAGGGGGTTCCCGATGACGAAAAGCCTGAAATTCTGGGCCATATCACCGATATCCTCGAAGGGGGGGGCGGAAATCTGGTGGAAGTCAAGCTTCTTTCAGGCGAAACCCGGCTGGTCCCCTTTCGGGACGAGTTTTTTGGGGAAGTAAACCTTGAAACCCGCAAAATAATGCTCCTCAACCAATGGATTCTGGAATGAAATACACCGTCCTGACCCTTTTCCCGGAAATCACCGATGCTTTTTTCGCCACCTCCATCATGGCCAAGGCGGTAAGCCGGGGCATTGTGGAGTATCGGGCCATAAACATCCGGGATTACGCCCAGGACAGGCACAACACCTGCGATGACGCCCCCTACGGCGGCGGTCCGGGGATGCTCATGCTCGCCGAACCCCTGGGCCGGGCATTAGAAGCGGCGGGTGCTGCTAAAATCCTGCCGGATTTTAGCTCGTCAAATTCTGTGGAATCAGTACCGGTAGAGCAGACTTCGCAAACGATGCCTGGCACCAAAAAGAGGGTGATATACCTTTCCCCCTCTGGCCGGCCTTTTAACCAGGCGCTGGCAAAGGAGCTTGCCGGATGTGAGGAACTTATCCTGCTCTGCGGCCGCTACGAGGGGATCGATCAGCGGATTATCGATCTCTATGTGGATGATGAGATTTCCGTGGGGGACTATGTGCTTTCCTCCGGGGAAGTTGCGGCCCTGGCGCTCATCGATGCCACTTACCGGCTGGTGGATCAGGTGATCACTCCGGCGTCCCTGGACGAGGAAAGTTTTTCCGGGGGGCTTTTGGAGTACCCCCAGTATACACGCCCCGAAGTTTATGATATATATAGGGTTCCCGATATTTTGCTTTCCGGGCACCACGAGAACATACGGCGCTGGCGTTTGCGGAAGCGGATCGAAAAAACCCTTGCCATGCGGCCGGATTTGATTCGCCGGGGTGAGGAAACAGGACTTTTTGATACTGAAACCTGTAAGATTATAGAGGAGTTGCGGAAAAATGAATGAAATCAGAGCCATTGAAGAAGCCCAGATGAAGAGCGAAGTTGATGATTTTAAAGTTGGGGACACCGTAAAGGTGCATTTCAAGATCGTTGAAGGCAAAACCGAACGGATCCAGATCTACGAAGGCCTGGTTATCGCGATGAAAAATTCCCGTGTGGGCAAAACCTTTACGGTGCGGAAAAATTCCTACGGTGTCGGGGTTGAACGGGTATTCCCCATTCATTCCCCCCGGATCGCCAAGGTTGAAGTGACCCGCCCCGGCCGTGTCCGCCGGGCCAAACTGTACTATATCCGGGAGAAAATCGGTAAGAGCGCCAAGATCAAGGAACTTATTACTGCCAAAAAAGATTCCGGGGATCAGACCACAGCCGTCCAGAATTAACGCTGAGAGGGGGCTTTATTCCGTATGATTACTTCGCGGATAAATGCCCCTGATTTTCCCGCCCCGAAAAGTTCCGGAACATCCGGCTCCGCAGACTCCTCTGAAGTCCGGCCCCCTGGACAGGCAAAATCTGCCGGAGGACCGGACTCCGCAGGAATCCGCGAAGTTAGAAGTTCTGAGGCTGATGTTAAAATTGGTCCCCTGAACCAAACCCCTCTATCTTCTTTATTACTCAGTCTGGGTCTTCCCCAGGATAAACTTTCCGCTTCGATCATCGCCTTTGTCCGGTATTTTTCCCTCCCCCTGAATCCGGCTCTTTTAGCCAAAATTCGCCGCCAAAGTTTGGGTGCAGAGGCCGGGAACGCCCTCCCCGCGCATTCACCCGGTAAGGGACAGACTCAGGCGGCTGAAGCCCGATCCCCCCAAAGCGATCTTCGGATTTTGCGGGTAAGGGAAGCGCTGTCCCTGGCCGCCGCTGCCGCCGAGGACAAGGGGGTGGAGCTGAGCCGGGATGGTTTAGCGGATTATGCCCGGTCCCTGTCAGAGCCCCTGACCCTTGATCCTGACCAGGGACGCTCTGCCGGTGACGGCCGAGGGGGTGGCAGTCCGGATAAAGAACGGAAGCGGGATGAAAACCCTGGGGATACGGAATCCTTGCGGAATAAAATCCTCCGGGCGGAGGATCAAAATCCCCTGCTTAAACTGATGAACCGGCTGCCCGGCAAAAACGGGCAGCGGTGGATGGTCTTTCCCTTTTCTTTTGAGGATCGGGGCCGCTCTTTTGCGGTGACCCTGCGGATATTGCTGACACCGGAGGGGGCTGCGGAACGGATGGCCCTGGATGCAGTGAGTGAAAACCGGCGCTGGCTTTTTATCGCAGACAACCCTCCCAATGGCAGGCTGCAGATTACCGGCAGCTTTTGGCCGGGGGGCTCCTCTTCTGAGAGCGGCCTGCTGCGGCGTATGGAAAAAGAGCTGGCCGATTTTTTGGGGATGGAAGCGGAACAGGTTCATCTGCGGAATGATGAGGAATTCCCCTTGTTTGCATCGGATAGCAGGGCTGAAGCCTTGCTATCTGTAAACGAGGAGGTATAATATTAAAGACAGAAAGATTGCTTCAGCTATCGGTTACAAGAGCGAAGATCCGGCCCCTCGCTTGCTTGCCGCAGGGCGGGACCGGGATGCGGAGCGGATTATCGCCCTTGCACGTGAGGCGGGAATTGAAGTTGTGGAAGACCCCGCCCTGGCGGCGCTTCTTGATACTGGGGTTAAGACCGGGGACATCATACCGGTTTGGTGCTGGGAAGCGGCGGCCAAAATTCTGGCCTTCGTTCTCTCAAAGGAAACAAAAGGATAAGCGATGGATGCGATTCCTGATCCCACACCTTCTGCAAAAAAAAATGTCTTCTCCCTTACGGAAGTCCAGGAACATACCGGAGCCTACCGCAATTATACGAACCTTATTGAAAAACTGGATGTGATTTTTACCGATATTGCCGCAAGAAATCAGGTGGATATTGCCAATATCGATGTAATCGGCGCCGGGGTACTCAAGGCGGTTCAGGAGGAACGGGACAGCAGTATCGGTTACATCCTGGGCGGGGAGGTTCAGGGCCATGAACTGGCAAAAAGTTCGGTCAACTCCGCCATACTGGCGGCCCTTACCGCCCAGGAGCTCAGGCTTTCCCGGCCCCGGGTCCTGCCGATCATCACCGGGGCGCTGCTCCACGATGCGGGAATGCTCAGGCTGCCAAAAGAAATCCTTGACAAACAGGGGGGGCTCTCCAAAGAGGAACTCCGGCAGGTGAAGGCCCATCCGGTCTATTCCTACACGATCATATCCAAAGAACTGCTCTATCCCGGCGATGAGGGCCCCATCGCCCTTCAGCACCACGAAAGCTGGGACGGCAGGGGTTATCCCCGGCGGCTTTCCGGCACGGACATCGACATAGGGGCGCGGATCATATCCGTGGCGGATGCTTTTGAGGCCATGGTCAGTAAAAAATCCTACCGGGAACCCCTGGCGGGCTACCAGGCCATGAAGAACCTCCTCTCCGACAACGGCCATCGTTTTGATCCCGATGTAATAAAGGCTTTTATCCAGACCATGGGGATCTACCCCATTGGTTCCGTCATACTCCTCAGCAATGGTGCCTGGGCCCGGGTGATTGAGGTCCAGAAGGACGCCCCCCTGCGGCCCGCCGTCCGTGTGCTGGTCTCCGAATCCGGCACGATTTTCAGGCAGGGAGAAGGGGCGCTTGTCCATCTGCTCAGTGAAAAGAAGCTCTTTATCGTCCGGGCCATTGAACCGGAAGAAATTGCCCAAAAAAATGCCTAAATCAGAAAATGCCCGCAAGGGCAGGGAAGGGGAAAAACTGGCCGCCGAGGCTCTTGAAAAAGAGGGCATGAAGATCATCGCCGTCAATTTTCATTCCCCTAAAGGCGAAGTTGATATTATTGCACAGGACGGGGATGCAATCGTATTTGTTGAAGTGAAGGCATGGTCCGCCTATGGGATCGAGGATCTTCAATACGGGGTAAATGAAAAAAAACAGCGCCGCATCATAGAAACCGCTAAGTATTTTCTCGCCATTAATCGAAAATATAGTGAGATGACAATTCGTTTTGATGTGGTTTTTGTAAGTCCCAGCGCCGGCCATACTGATGGCAGCCATAAGGATGGCCCCTCCATCCGGCACCTTGCATCAGCCTTCACGGAGTGTGTATGATAAGAGGAGAAGCTCAGATGGGTTCCGTAAAGCTGGAACAGCTGCGTAAAAAGATAAACAACGAAGATTATCTTAACGGGGCGATTCAGCGGATAGCCCTGATACTAAGTAATGAACTTCTCGATACACCCCAAGGAGGATCCTACCATGAGCGGCAGCGGAAAGGGCGGAAATAACCGGAGGAGACCCTTTAAACGCCGGGAACGGGATAATGAGAAGGGTCAGAATAACGGGCAAGGCGTCCAAAATAATTCCCAAAAGGGCAGTAAAAAGATCTCCGATGAGCTGCGGCGTTACGAAAAACCGGCCAGGGTCTGGCTTGACCGGCCCAAATGGGTTCCCCCCCAATTATCTACCGCTCCCATTGCTTCCCCCGATTGCCCCTACTGCGGTAAACCTATCGAGGATATGTCTGCGGCCCTCACGGATAAAAATTCCGGCGAGCCCGTTCATTTTGACTGTGTGATTGCCCGGCTTGCTGAAGGGGAAATCCTGGAACCGGGGGACGCCGTAACCTATATCGGGGGCGGCCGCTTCGGTGTGGTTCAATTCCCCAATTCCCAGGATACCAGGAATTTCAAAATAAAAAAGATAGTCGAATGGGAAAACAAGGAAAACCGGGCTGATTGGCGAAAAGATATCAGCGATCACTATTCTGTAGTCTGATGCAGGGAGGATGGGCGACATTCAAGAGCTGAAAGCGGAAATCAACAGGTATAAGGACCTGCTGAGCGGTGCGCTGGATATTTTTAACCGTACCACCATCGACGACATTATGGATGCCACGGTCCGGCAGATTTCTGACCATTTTATGCCTTCATTTATCGCCTTTCTCTGGAAACCGATTCCGAACCGGGATGAAATTACCATCAGGGGCTACCGGGACTACAGAACCGTGGACCTGGGCCTCAAGGTCCACGATATCAAAGCCTTTGAGGCGTTTTTTCAGCAATATCCCCAGCCGATCAACTTTGAGCTTTTCTCTTATGAACTGAAAAATGACGAGGCCCTTAAGCCCTTTGCGAAAATTAAACCTGAGATCATCATTCCGATCCTGGGACCCTTCGGCCTCTACGGCGTTATTTTGGTGGGCCGCAAGAAAGATGCCGCAGAGTATGCCCCGGAGGAGCTGCTTTTTCTCGAACAGCTTATGGCCTTTGTGTCCCAGGCGATTAAGAACAACCTCCACTACGAACATTCCCTGCGGGACGAAAAGACCGGGCTTTTTAACCACGGGTTTTTTCTGAGCCGTTTGAACGAAGAGGTGGCCCGGACCCGACGGGGAAATTACGCATCCTCGGTGATTGTCATGGATGTGGATAAATTCAAAAATTTTAACGATAACTACGGGCATTTGGCCGGGGATAAGGTACTGGAATGTCTGGCCCTGACCATCAAGCAGGCGGTCAGGCTTGAGGATGTCCCATCCCGTTTCGGCGGGGAGGAATTTACCGTGCTGCTCCCCGAAGGGGACCGGGACGTTGCCTGGGATGTGGCGGAACGGCTGCGGATCAATGTGGCGGAGATGAAGGTTCCCTGGGAACCGTCCCTGCCCCAGGTCACCATCAGCCTGGGTCTGTATACCTTTGATAAAGAGAGCGGGGTTGACGCGGAGGAAATCATCCGCCGCGCCGACGAGGCCATGTACCTTTCCAAGGAAAAGGGCCGGAATTGCTGCACCATTTGGGGTGTCTCCAAAGCCGAACACCCGGAACATCCAGGGAAGTTTCCCCCGGAAAAAGGGGCGTAGTGTGATTGGAATTATCGGCGCCATGGAGGCGGAGCTCAGCCTCCTCAGATCAACGCTGCAGGATGCGGAAAGCACTAAAATCGGGAATTTTGAATTTTATTCCGGGAAACTTGAAAGGCAGCCGGTTGTGCTACTCCTCTGCGGCATCGGCAAGGTGAACGCCGCCGTGGGCTGCGCCCTGCTTATCGATCATTTCAAGCCGGAACTGGTTTTGAATACCGGGTCCGCCGGGGGCATCGATCCTACCTTGAAATTCGGGGACGCCATTGTTTCCAGCGGCCTGGTCTACCACGATGTGGACGTGACCGCCTTTAACTACGCTCCCGGCCAGATCCCCGGCCAGAGTGCGGTGTTTCCCGTAAGCGAAGAACTGATGAAGCGGGCGGAAACGGCGATAACCCAGCTCAAGGCGGAAAAGATACTCCCCGCGGATTTCAACCATGTCCGGGGAATCATCGGTTCAGGCGACGTTTTTATGCACGTCCCGGAAAAAATCGCCGCGGTCCGCAAAACCTTCCCGGAGATACGGGCGGTCGAAATGGAGGGGGCCGCCATTGCCCACGCCTGCGCCCTCTTCGGCGTCCCCTCCCTGATCATCCGGGCGGTCTCGGACACCGCCGGCGCGGAATCACCCATGACCCATGATGAATTCCTGCCCATTGCTTCAAAACATTCAGCGGAGATTGTCCGCCGGATAATAAAAATCAGTCAAAAAGGTGCCTGGTACTAATAAGGAATTATGTGCCATAGGTCGAATATTTCTGCCGCTACTTGCATTGTTTTGGCAAATAATATAGACTTAAATTATGTTTTTTCGGCTGTTGGATATTCAAACTTTTCTAACTTCTCAAAAAATCATGTCACGCAGGATATGTCTATGTCCATAAATCCTCAAGCTTTTGAAGAGAAATGCCTTTTTTATGAAAAATCTCTGAAGAGTGAAACTAAAAAGGGGAAAGGAATATTTTATACTGATCTTGCCCTGGCAAAATATATTGTAAAATTCTTGAAAATACCTGAAGACTCTATTATTTTTGATCCATGTTGTGGGACTGGTAGTTTCCTGTTTGCTGCAAAGGACGTTGGACAAAATAATTTATATGGCGCAGATATTGATAAAAAGGCAGTTGAAATATGCAAAAATGCCATTGGTGAAAGGACAATTAAATGCGTTGATACATTATCCAATGATGGAAACAGTGTTTTAAAAAAAATGGGATTAAACACAAATGCGGATTATATCATAGGTAATCCACCTTATGTCCCCATTTCAAAAAACATTATCATTGATACGCAAGATTATTTATTCTTGAGGAATGTTAAAGACTCAGGAAGCAATCTATTCGTTGCTGCTCTATATCGCGCTTTTGAATTGGCTAAGCCAAATGGTATTATTTCATATATAATTCCAAAAAACTTCTTGCACGTTATGTCGTATAGTTTGTTGCGAAAAACCATTCTAAAAAACAAACAAATACAATCAATAATAGATGTTGGTGCTTATTTTAAATATGTTCGCGGGGAGCAAATTGTTCTAACTATAAAAAATGAATATAAAGAAAATAATTTTATCGATTTTTTTAAATTTGAAGATGGTATGATTACCAAATGCACATCTGTTAGCCAAAATTTTTTCCATGATGAAATATTTATTTTCGATAATGAACTGGATTATAATATATACAATAAACTTAATAAAGCATATCAAAAGTTTGAAGATATTTGCACAGGGTATGTCGGTAGAGGTAAATCTACAGAAAACGATGCGATAACCGGAAAACAAATAAAAAAATTTGGGTTTAAACACATACCGGTCCCAAACTCAGGCAATCAGGTGTTTATACAAAATATATATAGTGCGGAAGCAGGTATAATTGCAAGTTTTGCCGGGCAGTTGAAAGCATCAGAAACCGTAACAGTTTTTACTGATGGTGATAATAAAATGTGTCTTTATATTGTTGGTATATTGCATTCTCGGCTTTGTAATTATTTTTTATTAAAATTTTGCTACAATAAATCAAAATTAACAATGCATACCGATGCGAAATACTTAAAGAAAATTCCTTTGGTTAGAGATGAAAAAACATTTGATAAAATAGTCAATGCGGTCAAGGCATTAGAGACAATTGATTATATGTGTGAGGAATGGTTTGAGATGGTAGAATCGCTTAATGATTTAGTATACACGGCATATAACATGAATGGCGATGAGAGGAATTTCATTAATGTTGAAGTTAAGAAATTACAATCAAGGAAATGGGATAATGACCGAAAGATATAAATGCAACGATTTGACAGGCAAAGAATGGCTGCAAAATTCTTTTAGTATTTGGCGAAGTTTAACAAAAACCAAAGAAGAAAAAGAATTAAATCATCCTGCGTCATTCCCGGTGTCTCTATGCGAAAAAATTATACGCACATTTTCTCAAACTGAAAGTATTGTTCTTGACCCATTTAATGGGGCAGGAGCAACAATGATAGCTTCTGAAAATCTGGGGCACAAAGGCATAGGAATTGAACTGTCAGCAGAATTTTGTGATATTGCAAGATCCCGATTGCATACAAAAAAGAAAATTAAAATTATTCAGGGAGATAACAATATTGAACTTGACAAGTTAGAAGAAAATAGCTGTGGTTTATGTTTTACTTCACCACCCTATTGGGATATTCTGAATATGAAACGCAGTGCTGATAAAAAACAGAATATTAATTATTCCTCTAGCGATAATGATATTGGTAATATGAAAAACTATGATGAATTTATCACCGCATTAAAAACAGTATTTATAAAGGTCAAACGAGTTCTTGCGATAAATTCTTATTGTATAATTAACGTTATGGATATTAGAAAAGGAAATAAATTTTATTCCCTTCATAGTGATTTAATAACTGCGATGCAGGAAATTGGATTTGTTTACGATGATATTATTATTTGGGATAGACAATCCGATTATAATAATATGCGTCCTTTAGGATACCCGTCGAAATTCAGAATCAATAAAGTTCATGAATATATTTTAATCTTCATAAAGGAGAAATAAAATGACCCAGAAGGAATTTTACACTTGTGTTGGATATTTGGCAAATCCTGTCCGCAAAACTTTAATTGAAGCAGAATTGAAAGACAAAGATATGGTAAGGTTAGCGGGACTATATTCATCATGGACAGGTGGACTGTCATTACCAAATACTACATCATCGGGGCCGATTTTTATATTAAAACCTAACGCTGATAAATGGGGAATAGAATGGAGAATGTACTTGCTTTCAAACACCAATCTTCCACCTGCCCTATTGTCAATTCGTGAAGCTGCAAGTATGCGGAGACCAGGTTATGCGAGTTATAATTATAGGACAAGCCATGGCGATGAAATTAATCAATTATTGCAAACAGGATTTTTGTTGGGCGGATCCCAAAATATAACTAGGATTCAATCCTATGTTCCTGCAACTTTTCTAACAGATTTTAATACAGGATTTAGCCTATGAACGTTGAAATGGCCTATCTTTTAGGTCTAATTTGCGGTAATGGAACCATTAAACGTGGTAACTCCAGTACATTGGTTTCCATTGATATTCCTCATAAGAAATTGGAAACAGAAGATTTCCATGACGTTAAGCTTTATGTTAAAGCTAGCATTACTGATATACGAAAAATACTTGAGCCATTAATCGGGACGTCTTTCGGTTTTATTCAAAAAGATACGGTAACTGTATTATCTTTTGAAAAACAGAATAACGAATATGTAATGAGAGAAATTCTTCGGTTCATTGGGAATGCTTCTTCTCATGATAACATACGGTTAAATATAGAAATATTTAATTTCAAAAAGGAAGAAAAAATATATTTCCTTCGCGGTTTTTCCGATGTAACAGGTTACATTAGGAGAAGTAATTATTATTTTTATAAATACAAGCATCGCGTTTATATCGAAATTCCTCATAATTGGGAACTTGTCATTGATATTGCTAATTTATTAAAGTTAGTAGATATACCTATTCAAACCATTGATTGGGCTCATCCGAATATGCGTGATGGGAATTTACGAAAATACAATCAAGGAAATACAGCATTTTGGAAAAAGGAACATCAAATAAAAATATGGGTAAACGAATTTCTTCCCATCGGCTTCGGAATATTGCATAAACAGCAAGCGCTTGAGGCTTATAATAAAGAATTTTTGGCAGGTTTTACCATAGATGGGATTGACCCAAAAAATTATACTCATCATTTTTATTGGGAAAAAGCAAGTAAAACAAAAGCAGCGAAAGCTATTCATCCTTCAGAAAAGGATGCTTTTATACCAAATAAAATTCGTGGCGTACATTATGATTCATGGAAAGACATTGCAAGGGATTTGGGATATGAAAAATAATATAACCTCAGAAAATGAATTATATGAACCAATGAGATTGTGGTTAAAAAACTATTTAATAGAAAAATATCCCGATTTTGACGTGGTTACAGTAGACTCGCATTCAGAACGGCTTGATACTATATTAGAAAAGCACGGTATAATGAATGCGATGGCAATAGGTATAGATATTCAAATTGATGTATTAGGAATTGTCAAAAATAATAAATCTGTAAAACTATTTTTCATTGAAGCAAAGAAAAACGCATTAACCTTGCGAGATCTTGGTCAGCTATGGGCATATTGCAGATTGATAAATCCTGAAGAAGCTTTTTTATTAACCGCGGCTAATTTTGGTACACTGGACAAGATACTTAATGTTTTTAAACGAGAAGATATTTTAGACTTTGGTGATGGGAAAACAATTAGGAAAATGAAAGTCGCAATATGGAATGTGTTAACAAATTCTCCAGAGATGCTTTCAATGATTCCTAAAATATAAAAGCAAATCGTAAAAGGAGTTATTTATGGAAAAGATTGCAAGTTTTCAGGTTGACCACCTGCGCTTAAAGCCGGGGGTCTATGTTTCCCGCAAGGACCGTTTCGGCGCCGCGGTGCTCACCACCTTCGATCTCCGCTTCAAGGAGCCGAACAAGGAGCCGGTCATTGATAACCCGGCGCTCCACACCATCGAACACCTGGGGGCCACCTTCCTCCGTTCCCACAAGGAGTGGGGGCCCAGGATCGTGTACTTCGGGCCCATGGGCTGTCGTACCGGCTTTTATCTGATTGTCGAAGGGGACAGAACCCCGGAAGACATTCTCCCGGTACTCCGGGAACTCCTGGACTGGATCGAAGCCTTTCAGGGCGATATCCCCGGCGCAGACCCTGCTGAATGCGGCAACTGGTCTGAGCAAAACCTGAACATGGCCAAATGGGAATCCCGTTGTTACGCCAAAATTGTCCGCGGCCCCGGCAAGGAAAACCTGAACTACCCTGCATGAGTGTTTTTCTGCCGGCGGCGTTCGGCCTTGTTGTCATCGCCATCATATTTATGATGGCACAGGGCCGCGCAAAACGCAAAAAAGCCGGGAAGGATGCCGAAATCCCCGGTGAAAGTGAGGGTCCGGACCGGAAAAAAAAGACCCGGGGCCGGGATGCAATCATCAGGGACGCGGTGCGGCGGCTGAATGTGAATCCCCATGATATCCGTGCCCTTAAAAGCTTGGGGGATATCTATTTTGGGGAAGAGGCCTGGATGGACGCCCTCAAATCCTATCAAACCCTCGCCGAACTGGCGCCGTCCAACAACGAGGTAGATGGATTTGAGGCAAATTTGCGCCGCGGCCTTTCGGCGCTCAGGCTTAACATGGCCGATGAAGCCCATAAGGGCTTTTCCGCCGCCTGGGTGCTGCGGGAGAACAATTTTGAGGTCAACTACAACCTGGGCTATCTTGAATTTCAGAAGAAAAATTATGAAAAGGCCAGTCAATTCCTTCAGAAGGCCCGCCAGCAGAATCCCGAGAGCGCCCTGGCCCTCCGTTACCTGGGGCATGCCCTGTTCGCTCTGAAAAAATTCCCCGAGGCCCAGACTTTTATCCGTAAGGCCATAGACATCGCCCCTGATGACAGGGAATCCCTTTACACCCTGGGGGAATGCCATTACGAGGCAGGCCAGGGTGATCAGGCCCTGCGAATTTTCAGGCAGCTGCGGGCGGACCCGGTCATGGGTCCTGCGGCCTGTCTTTTGTCCGGGGCCATCTACCTGGATCAGCATAATACCGAAAACGCCGTCCATGAGTTTGAAATCGGCCTCAGGCACCAGGGCATCAAACCCGATACCCTCCTTGACCTGCGCTACCGCCTGGCCCTTGCCTATATCAAGCAGAACAACATCGGCAAGGCCATGGCCCTGCTCGCCCTGATCCGGGATACAACGCCGGGCTATAAAGATGTGGCCATGCTGATCGACAAATATCGGGAACTCAACGTCAACCGCAACCTTCAAATTTACCTTTTGGCCCCCTCTGCGGAATTTGCCGCCCTCTGCCGGAAGATACTTTCAGGCTATTACCCCAGGTCGAAGGTCAATATCATCAAAAGTGAAATCCACAACAACGAATGGGCGGATATTGTTGCCGAAGTGGACACATCCAAATGGTCGGATACCATCATGTTCCGGTTCATCAGGTCCCAGGGCTCCATCGGGGAACTGGCCCTTCGGGACCTGCTTTCCCGCCTTAAGGAAGAAAAGGCCGGCAAGGGGGTTTGTATCACCGTGGGTTCCTTCAGTGACGAGGCCCGCCGCTACTCCGAAGCCCGGCTCATCGATCTGGTCGGAAGGGAAGGGCTTTCCGCGCAGCTGAACATGATAGATACGAGCGGCCCGGAATTTTTGGGTTAATGCCGGGTATACTATTAATTGTACGTTTTATAGGGGATTGTAATGAGACCGGTTGATCACTTTTTATCCCAGCTTGATAAACTTGAACGGGGTTCCGCAGCGGCATTGGCCGCTGGCGAGGACCGCCTGGTCCGGGATTTTGTCGGCCTCTGCGCCCCGGTAACCGGTGCAAGCGCCGCGGAGTATCTCTGCCGCAGCATCCTGGACCGGCTGCGCAGTGTCACGCCCCCGCCCCTGCAAAAAATCGGGTTTACCGCAGCTTTTCTTTTGGGCGAATTCGACGATTCAATGAAATTGGATCAGGACGATTGGGAAGATATCCGGGAAACCCTGGAGGACATCTCCGGGGAAATGAACTTGGACACCCTTACCGCGTTGATGGGGGAATTGCTTTCCCGTGGGAAACTTGCCTGAAAAAAAGGGCCTGTCCCCGGCTTACCGGAAACAGGCCCTGCCTAAAACAATACAGCTCCTTTCTTATAACAACATCTTACCAATTGTTGCCGTATCCGCCGCCTGAGCCGCCGCGGTCCCGGCGGGGTTTATCCATCGCTTCGTTTACCCGGAGCTGACGGCCGTCAAATTCGCGGCCGTTGGTTCCCGCAATCGCGGCGCTTGCTTCTTCATCGGTGTTCATTTCGATAAATCCGAATCCTTTGGAATTGCCGGTGTCACGGTCCATGATGATCTTGGCAGATGCGACGCCTCCGAATTCAGAGAACAGATTGCGAAGACCATCCTCGGTGGTGTTGTAAGAGAGATTCCCGACATACAGTTTCTTGGCCATTGAAAAAATTCCTTTCACCCGGCTTAATCAAGGGATCGTGAGCCTTCGGTCTGTCGGCCTGTGGCCGCAAACCGAAAATTTCCGCTCCCCTGGTTATTGCGTCCGGGTACGCGCGTTATTCACGCCCACAAAAATGGGCGACTCCGTTCCCCTTCTGGGGAAGACAGGATGCAAAAAGAATTTGATTAGGATAACGCAAGATTTCGGGAAGAGAAGCAGAGAACCACAAGCTTTTTAAACAAGGCGCACCCATTTGAGGATCGCCGCACCGCAAAATACTCAAAAAATTATCCTATACATCAAAACATTATCGCAGTTTTAAAAAAGGGTCAAGCGCATTTTCAAATGAAAGGCGAAAATTTTGATAATTTGTATTATTTTGCTACAAAAATCAGCCTGACGGCGGACTTGATGTCCTTGACTGCCTCTGCCCCTTCTTCGGGACCGATGAACCTGTCAAAGCCCAGGCCCCTGGCGGTTTTGATCCGCCCCGCAAGGCGGCGCACCGGACGGATTTCCCCGGTAAGGGAAAGCTCCCCGGCGATAACCAGTCCTGCGGGCAGGGGCAGCCCGGTCCGGGCGGAATAGATGGCGCAGCCCAGGGCCAGTTCCACTCCCACTTCGTTTATCCTGATGCCCCCGGCCACGTTCACATAGAGGTCCTGGTCGGAAAGCCGTAGTCCCAAATGCTTTTCCAGGGCGGCCGCCACCCGTGACACCCGCGCCGAGTCGATCCGGTCGGAAAAAACCCGGCTCATGGCCCCCTTGGCAGGCACGGTGAGGGCCTGGATCTCCACCAGCAGGGTCCGGGAGCCCTCCAGCACAGCAGCGGTGGCCACCCCGGCGGGCAAATCCCCTTCCCGGCGAACCAAAAAGAGCAGGGACGTGTCCTCTACCGCGGAAAGCCCCTTTTCACCCATAGTAAAAATCCCGATTTCGTCCACCGAACCGAAGCGGTTCTTCGCTGCCCGCAGGAAACGGCTGTCCCCCTCGTTCTGCTCAAAGTACAGCACCGTGTCCACCATGTGCTCCAGGGTCTTGGGCCCGGAAATGATCCCTTCCTTGGTCACATGGGCCACCAAGAACAGGGCGGCGTCATGCTCCTTCACCCAGGAGATAAGCTCGAAGGAGCAGTACTTCATCTGATTTACGGTGCCTGGCACCATTCCGGCCTCGGCGGTGAAGAGGGTTTGGGCGGAATCTACCATTATTAGCACGGGCTTTACCGATTCCAGCAGGGCCGTAATGTCCTCAAGCCGCCCGGAGCAGCAGATTTCGATCCTTTCGCCCAGGGAGCCGCTGCCTTTGGCACTCTTTTCCAGAAGCCCCAGCCTGTCGGCCCGCATCCGTATCTGCCCGGCGGATTCCTCACCGGAGATGTAGAGGATGCGCCCTTTGGTTTCCGCAGCGGCGGCGGCCTGCAGGAGCAGGGTGGACTTCCCGATCCCCGGCTCGCCTCCCACGAGGATGGCGGACCTTTTCATGATGCCCCCGCCCAGGACCCGGTCCAGTTCCGGGATGCCGCTGTTGATGCGGCTCCCCTCCTCCGGATCGATGGACGAAAGGGGGAAGGACTGGGGGATGCCGCCGGACCTGTTGCCGCCCGCTCCGCCATGACTTGCGCCCTGCCCCGGTCCGCCCCGGCCGGTGACCGCGGTTTCGATGAGGGTATTCCATTCCCCGCATTCGGGGCAGCGGCCCAGCCATTTGGGCTCCTCATGGCCGCAGGCGGAACACCGGTAGATAAAGGATTTTTGTTTTTTCACGGGAGAAGCTTATCACGATGGGGGAGAAAATTCACGGGGAATATGACATCCGTCCAGGGCGAGTGTTTGACAACAATGGGCAAATCCCTTATATTTTCTTTAGTGATCGTGTTGCGGAGGTTATAAACCGAGGCGACCGGAGGGGCCCTGAAGGGCTCCTTTTTTTTAACCAAAGGATAAAATGCCGGAAAAGAAGCCTTTTTTGACCTATGAACAGCAGATACGCAAACTCCGGGACGAAAAGGGCCTTGCCATACCCGATGAACCCCACGCCATAGAAATTCTGACGCAGACAGGCTATTTCTCCCTTATCAACGGCTATAAAACTCCCTTCAAAGAAAGCGCTACCGGACGGTATAAAACCGGCACAGCCTTTGAAGACATTGAAAACCTGTATTATTTTGATGAAGCCCTGCGGGAGTTGTTTTTTAAATACCTCCTGAAAGTGGAGCAAAAAATCAAATCCCATATATCCTACTATTTCAGCGAAGAACACGGTAATTCAATCGACGCCTATACCAGCCTGTATAACTATGATTACCAGGACCCCAAGAAAGCGCCTGAAATATTCAGACTGTTAGGTGAAATCAACCGGGTTATTACAACCAATTTTAATGCGGTTAGCCTGAACCACTACATCGTAAACCATGAGAATATTCCCCTGTGGGTTTTAATGCGGAAGCTGACTTTTGGCAATGTGTCAAAAATGTTGGATATGCTTCCCATGCCATTACAGACAAAAATCAGCAAAAATTATTCCCATTTAACCAGTACGCCGCAGTTATCCGCTATTATCAGTTTATTGGTGTTGTTCCGTAATACCTGCGCCCATAATGACCGGCTGTATAACTACATGGTGAACAAGGGCAAACTGCCCTATTTGCGGCTTCACAGGGAACTTGGCGTACCCCGCCTGGCAAACGGCGACTGCGCCTATGGAAAACAGGACTTATTCGCCGCGGTCATTGCGCTCCGGTATCTTCTGAGAGATGCCAATTTTTCCCTGTTCTTTCGCGCATTGGAAGGGCTTATTCAAAACCACCCGGATAACGCCGTTTTCCCAAAAATAGAACTGATTAAGAGTATGGGGTTTCCGGCTAATTGGCGGGAAGCGGCGGTATTGCCGGTATAACGGAAAAAGATATAAATTTTGTAACCATTCAGCCCTTTAAAGCAACATTTCCGACGAAACCAGGCAACTTGCCATCGAACAGAATGGTCAAAGCGTCAGCAGCAGAAACAGTATGCTTGGCACAGGTCGATAAATAACTTCGGATAC
>BOBW01000021.1 GCA_026002595.1 Spirochaetia bacterium
GTATATAATTTCCCATCACAAAGCTGAATACAGTTGTTTGACATGTGGCACATTTTAAAGGAGTAATAAAATTTGTTTACAGAAAGATTGTTCCTGGGATTATTCGTTCCAATATTTGGCGAATAAAAAAATCTATCGGGGAATTTATTAAACGAAATGAAGAAAAATATCTATTCTTTTATTTACGTTCCGTAAAAAAAGCATCAAAAGAACGGCTAAGACCAAGAGAGTTATTGAGATTCGAAGTCAATATTACTGACCATTGTAACCTAAATTGTGTAGGATGTGAGCATTTTTCTCCTATTGCCGAAAAATATTTTATTGATGTTGATTGTTATATGCGGGATTGCAAAAGACTTTCTGAATTAACCAATTGTACAATTGAAAATCTTCATTTAATGGGCGGGGAGCCATTATTGCACCCTGAAATAATTAAAATTATGGAAATATCCAGAAAATATTTTCAAGTTGGCGTTATAGAAATAGTTACCAATGGAATACTTTTGCTAAAACAGAAAGAACTGTTCTGGGAAAAATGTAGGGAAAACGATATTAAAATATCAATTACACAATATCCGATAAGTATTAACTATGGTGCTATAGAAAGTAAAGCAAAAAAATATAATGTAAATTTGAGCTACTATTTTATCGGAACAAAAACAATGCAAAAAAGACCGCTTGATATGCGGGGCAGGCAGGATATAGAAAATAACTTTAAAATGTGCCACATGTCAAACAACTGTATTCAGCTTTGTGATGGGAAATTATATACATGTGTAGTAATTGCATATATACCTATATTTAATAAATACTTTAATCAAAGTTTTGAAGTAACAAAAGAAGATTATGTTGATATATATGAAGTAAATAATAAAAAAGAGATATTTGATTTTTTATGCAAGCCAGTTCCATTCTGCAAATACTGTAATATAAAAAAGATGGTACGCGGGTTAGACTGGAGTGTCTCAAAAAAAGATATTTCTGAATGGATATAAGTAATACAAAATCTTCTCTTTAATATGAATACCTTTTATCGCACATAGAACATTTTCAAATACGGGATAAATAAAAAGGGGCGTCATTATGCATAATATTGTTATTTTTTGCAAAACATATTCAGGAGATATAGAAAGACTGGTAATTCTTAAAAAATCCATAGATAGGTTCAATGTCGAAAAAATACCTTTTTATATATCATGCCCTCAAAAAGACAGATTATTATTGGAAACCAGAACAGTAACCGGCAAAGAAGAATACGAACTCAGATTTGTTACTGATGAACAGATTCTTTCGTTAGATACTGATTACGAGCAGTCATGGTATACGCAACAAATTATTAAATTGAGTTTTTATAAATTAAATATTTGTAATTTTTACATAAACATTGATTCAGACGCCTATTTTATTAAAGATTTTTTTATATCCGATTTTATGTTTAATGAAACTGTTCCATATACAATAATGAAAAGATGCCGTGGAGGGGGGCATTTGTTATAAATCAAAAAAAGTATTTTAATAGAGATGGTTTATTGTATGATTGGTCTTCTGTGCCAATAATTTTATCATGTTATGTTTTAGAAAAATTTGTTGAATGGTTGTCTGTAAAAAAATTAACATTTACTGATTTAATTAACATTTCTCCATATGAATATAATTGGTATGGTGAATTCTTGTATTTTATTCAACCGTTTCAGATTGTACCCACAGATGGATTTTTCTCGATATTTTATACAGAACAAATGTATCAACAACATAGAAAAAGAAATAATGTTCATGATATAATTGATAATGGGTATATCGGAATATGTATACAACAAGGATGGGTAAAAGACAAAATATACAAGCCTTCCAAATTTATATCAATATATAAGTTGTATGATAAGATTTATAATACTTTATATACAAGAGACTTTCATATTAAGAGGAAGCTACGTGATTTTACTATAAGATTTTTAAAGATGTTATTAAAAAAAACAGGGATTTATAATAAACTAAAGACTTACTTAATAAAAAAAGATAAAATAAATCAGAATATGGATAATAGGTAATATAAAACATGTCAAAATATGACTGTCTTATAATAGGTTCCGGGCTTTTCGGTTCGGTTTTTGCGTATAAAGCGGCACGGGCGGGAAAGAACGTTTTGGTTATTGATAAACGCCCTTATTTAGGCGGAAACGTTTACTGCGAAAATGTTGAGGGAATAAACGTTCACAAATATGGAGCGCATATTTTTCATACCAGCAATAAAACAGTCTGGGATTTTGTGAATTCTTTTGTTCCTTTTAACCGCTATACCAATTCTCCGGTGGCAAATTATAAAGGCAATCTCTATAATCTTCCATTTAATATGAATACGTTTTATGCACTTTGGGGAGTAAAAACACCTGATGAGGCAAAAGAAAAAATAGAGCAGCAATGCAGAGAAGCGGGAATTACAGAACCGAAAAATCTTGAGGAACAGGCAATTTCCCTTGTCGGACGCGATATATATGAAATTCTGATTAAAGGATATACGGAAAAGCAATGGGGACGGGACTGTAAGGATTTACCGGCGTTTATTATTAAACGCCTTCCGGTTCGTTTTACTTTCGATAATAACTATTTCAATGATAATTATCAGGGGATTCCTGTCGGCGGTTATAATAAATTAATTGACGGACTGTTGGAAGGAATTGAAACAAAAACAGGGACTGATTTTTTTGAGGATAGATCGTATTGGAAATCAAACACGGATAAAATTGTTTTTACCGGTAAAATTGATGAATTCTATGATTATCAGTTCGGTAAGCTTGAATACCGGACGGTACGCTTTGAGACAGAAACACTTGAATGTGAAAATTATCAGGGAAACGCTGTTGTTAATTATACTGATGCCTCAGTTCCCTATACCCGGATTATTGAACATAAACATTTTGAATTCGGAAACCAGCCGAAAACAGTTGTTTCAAAGGAATACTCCGCCGAATGGTCTGACGGCGCCGACCCGTTTTATCCGGTAAATGATGAAAAAAATACCATATTGTATAACAAATATTATGAATTAGCGAAAAAAGAAAATAACGTTATTTTTGGCGGAAGGCTTGCTGAATATAAGTATTACGATATGGATAAGGTGATTGAAAAAGCATTATTTTGTTTTCGGGATGGTATAGAATGAAAATTCTTACGGTGAGTATTGCCGCATATAATGTAGAAGATTACATTGCCCAGTGTCTTGATTCATTTGCCGATGTGCGCTTGAATGAGACATTGGAAGTTTTAGTTGTCAATGACGGTTCTACCGACGGAACTGCCCAAATTGCGGAACAATATGTACAAAAATACCCCGCGATTTTTAGGCTCATAAACAAAGAAAACGGTGGGCATGGTTCAACAATTAACAGGGCAATAAAAGAAGCAGCCGGAAAATACTATAAGCCTGTTGACGGGGATGACTGGGTTGATACGGAAAACCTAATCAAAATAATTGACAAACTAAAAGAAATTGATGTTGATTTGGTAATTACAGATTATTGTGAATATTTTCAGAAAACAAAACAGACAAAAAGAATATCAGTTAATATAGATAATAAAAATACGGTGCAACCTTTTGATGCAAATAATGATATATTAGTTTTTCACCAAATAATGTATAAAACATCCGTACTTAAAAACAATAACATTCATGTTTCGGAAAAATGTTTTTTTGAAGATACGGAATTCTCCTTGTATCCTGTTCCATTTGTTGAAACTATGATGTATTTTCCGATTGTGTTATATTATTATCGGCTGGAGAGGGATGGACAATCAGTTTCTGTAGATAGTTTCTTAAACCACAGGAAAGACTGTCAGAAAGTGCTGATAAATTCTTTTAAATTTTACGAAAAAAATAAAAATATCCAAAAAGTCAAACGTTTATATTTTAAAAATCGTATATATGGAGCATTAGACTTTTACAACAGAACATTGCGTTCAAAAGATGTAATGATATATAAGAATATTTTTTTCTTGTACCTTTGTTTTTTGTCGCCTTATCTTTTTTTATTATTTTTTTTGAGAAAAAAGCGCCCGCTTGTTTATAAAATCTATTGTGCTATAAAAAATGAAGCTACATCAATTAAATACAAACCTTATTCTATCGATAGTTTGCAAAAAACAAATAGATCACTTTTGTCAGAATGTGGCAATGTTCATAAAATATTAATTATTTCTCCCGTTCAGACACATCCAACCATAGAAGGAAATCGTACTATAATTCTATTGTATTCAAATTTACTAAAATCTCTGGGATACTCTGTTTATTTTCTTTGGATTTCTCAATACCGTTCTTTTAATCACGCAGAATATATTCAGACTCGGGATTATTGGGGAGACAAGTTTTTATTTTATCCAAAAACGGTTATAAATACAATATTTGATAAAATATATGGTGAATTTTGTGGCAAAACCGGTTACACCAAATTAGATATAAAATATCCCGTAGGTTTAAAATCTTTCCTTGGGAAAATACAAGATTTAAATAAATTTGATACAGTTATTATTAACTATGTTATTTTTAGCAAGATATTCAAATATTTTAAACACGCAAAGAAAATATTGTTTACACATGACGCTCTTACTAACAAATATCAACGCACAGGTTTAAAATGGTACTCGTTAAAAGTTAAAGACGAGGCCCGTGGCTTAAATCGCGCTGATGTTGTTTTATCAGTTCAAGAAACCGAGACTATTTTTTTTAAGTTCATTTCTCAAAAAAAAATCCTTACAACTTACGCATACTTCCCAATAAATTCTGCCCCGTCCGCTGGCATGTCAAAAAATGTATATGAAATATTGTTTTTATCCGGTAACAATCCGCATAATCAGGAAGGGTTTGTGTTTTTCTATCGTGAAGTGTTCTCAGAGTTAAAAACATTATATCCACAAATTAAATTGACAATTGGAGGTTCTATTACCACATCTGATAGAATAAAGAATATGATTGCAGATGATGCAAATATTGAAAATCAAGGAATAATTTCAGATTTGCATCAATTTTATATGCAGTCTGATATATGTATTAATCCGACATTTAATGGGACCGGTATCAAAATGAAAACATTTGAAGCGCTTTCGTATGGAAAAATATTGCTTGCTCATCCACATTCAGTGATTGGCGTATATGATTCCCAAAATGTACCTATTATTCTTGCTGCTAGTAAAAATGAATACCTTGAACAATTCAGAATACTATTTTCACCTAATTTTGATAGAATTACTTTTAAAAACAATGTAAATAATTATATGATTCGTTTTCAAAATCATGTAAAACAACAATTTTTTGATGCGATAAATTCCTGATAATTGTGATGCAAACTAATAATCGAAAGCCAAAAGTTCTCATTCTTACCTTAAACTCCAGTTATCCTTTAACTCATGGAGGAGCAATCGGGCAATATTATATACTAGACGGGTTAAAAGATAAGGTCGATTTTGTTTATTGTACTATTGTAAGAGATCAAGAAGAATTAAACGATATAAAGCTTCTTCAGAAAAAACAGCCAAACTTAAAAATATATTTTGTTGATAATACACAGCAGAAAAAACAGAGCCTAAAACAGATTATTAAAAAGGTTATTAAATTTCCTTATCAAATCATCAAACTATTTGTACTGCGGTTATTAAATGACACCCACAATGATTTTGACTTATTAAATGATGATTTGCGTAGTAGTGGTCTTATTTCAATAAATACAGATATAGACAGCAAATACATTGACCTCGTGGAAGATGTTTTACAAAAAGAGAATATTACCCAGGTTCAGCTTGATTTTTTTGCTACCATGCCATTTGCTCTTATGCTGCCACCAAAAGTGAAAAAAATATTTATTTGCCATGAGCTGCGGTATAAAAGACTGCAACTGGCGTCCGAAAGCAGCAATTTATCTGCCGCATACAAGAAATATATTATTGAAAGAATGCGTTTTTACGAGGAAACTATTTTACAAAAAATGGATTGTATTGTAGTTCTGAATGAAGATGATAAGCAGATAGCAGAAAAAATAGTTAATAACGTTGTGTTTGCCCAGAACGCAATACCTGATGAGATGATTTACAGGTATGAAGCAAGCAAGACATTCAACCGGTTTATATTTGCCGCGCCGCAGTATCATACGCCAAACGCGCTTGGGTTAAGCTGGTTTTTGGATACAATTTATATTCCCAATATACAGAAAATACCATTCCCGGTTTATGTTATCGGCAAGTGGTCGAAGGAATATCAAAAGAATTATAGCAAATATAAGCAGATTGTTTTTTGCGGCTTTGTTGATTCAATTCAGCCTTATTTGGAAAATTCAATACTGATTAACCCTATTTTAACCGGCGCCGGCATAAGAATGAAGGTTATGCACGCAATGGCAAATAAAGTTCCTGTTTTTACAACCCGTTTTGGCGCCGAAGGCTGTTATTCTGATGATGAAAAATCACATTTGGCATTTTTTGATTCACCCGATGAATTCATGAAAATAATAGAATCCGCCAATGACACATTCCTGGAAACTCTGGCTTTGGCTGGAAATATTTATTATAACACCGCTTTTAACAAAGAAAAACTTTTACAAAAAAGATTGGATGTTTATAATTCAGATAAATAAAATTGTACCTGTTTCAGGATAAGATGTATACAGAAAAATGAATACACCCAATTACATCAACACCCAACCAAAACGCCCTGTACGGTTTTTTAATACCACCGGTCCCTGCAATTCGTGGGATCACTATATGCTGCCGCCGGAAGACCGGCTTATTGGGGCGCAGCTTGACCGGTATATCGGCGACAAACTCTACTGGGTGCTTCACGCGCCGCGCCAAACGGGGAAGACTACCTTTTTACAATATTGGATGCGAAAAATAAACTCAGGCGACGAGGCCGTGTCGTGCTACGTAAGCCTTGAAAGATGCCAGGGGATACCGGAGACAGAAAAGTGTATGCCTGATTTATGTAAAGCGATACAGGAATATGCGAAGTTTGCGGAACTTCCTATACCGGAATTAATAACAACCGCACCCAATAGCATGGCATCAGAAGTCTTGACTTCATGGGCAGAGCTTGTAGCTCCTAAGCCTCTTGTAGTGCTTTTTGATGAAGTTGATGTATTGGAAGGCGATGCTTTAATAAGTTTTTTACGGCAACTGCGCGGCGGATTTGCAATTCGAGGAGCAGGGAAGTTTCCGGTATCAATAGCGCTTGTGGGAATGCGTGATTTGAAAGACTATATTACAAAAGCAAAGGACGGCATTGCCCCGAATCCGGGTTCGCCGTTCAATATAAAAGAAGATTCTGTACTGCTAGGCAATTTTATGCAGGAAGAAGTAAAAATGTTATTTCAACAGCATACGGATGAGACCGGGCAGGAAATAACAGATGAGGCGCTTGAATTTATATGGGAACAAACCTGTGGGCAGCCGTGGATTGTTAATTCACTATTTAAGCGGGCAACGATGCGCATATTGCAGAAAGATGATTACAGCACGGTAACGCTGGAACACATCAAAGCGGCGCGTGAGCAGATGATACTTGCACGGGAGACCCATCTTGATTCGCTTGCCGTACGTATGAGGGAACCGGCGATACGCTCTGTGATGGAAACAATGCTTACGGGGAATTTTGACCCGGAAATTGCCGAAAGTGAGGCATTTCGGCTTTGTATGGATTTGGGGCTTGTCCGTCTGGAAAAAGGAACGCCGGCAATAGCGAACCCGATATACAAAGAGGTGCTTGCCCGTCAGGTAACTTTTGGTATTCAAACGATGATTCCCAACCCTGAATGGCAATGGAAAAATGCGGACGGCTCACTTGATATGGATTCTCTTCTGCATGAGTTTCAAGAATTCTGGCGTGAGAATTCCGAAATGTGGGAAGAAAAATCCGATTATACCGAAGCATTTCCCCATCTTTTGTTGATGGCGTTCTTGCAGCGTGTGTTAAATGGCGGCGGTAGAATAGAACGCGAATATGCGGCGGGCCGCGGGCGCATGGACTTATTTGTAGAATACAATGCAAAGAAATGTGTTATAGAAATAAAACTGGTACACGAAAGGCAATCACCGGATACCATTAAGACCAAGGGTATACAGCAAACCTCCGCATATCGGGACACAAAAGCGCCGGGGGCTCCCGCCTATCTTGTAATTTTTGATCGCCGCCTTGAGACAAAACAAAAGAGCTGGGACGAGCGGCTGGGTTGGCAGGAGGAAGCGGATATTACGATTGTTTTGTGTTGAACGAAATTTCAGGATAAGAAGCATAAAGAAAGAATGAATACACCCAATTACATCAACATCAAAACAAAACGCCTGGTACGGTTTTTTAACACCACCGGCCCCTGTAATCCCGAAGATCACTATATGCTCCCCCCGGAAGAGCGGCTGGTCGGGGCGCAGCTGCACAGGTATATCCGGGACAAGCTGTATTGGGTACTTCATGCACCGCGCCAGACCGGGAAGACCACTTTTCTCCAATCATGGATGCGTGAAATCAATTCCGGGGATGAGGCGGTTTCCTGTTATGTGACGCTTGAACGATGTCAGGGAGTGCCTGAACCGGAACGCGCGATGCCCGCTATCTGCGATGCGATAACGGACGCGGCGCAAAAAAACAGTTTGCCTGTCCCTTCCGTTGAAACGGTAAATCCGCAGTCTCAGCTTAATGATATTTTAAGTAATTGGGCGAAGCTTGTCGCCCCAAAACCGCTGGTGGTGCTTTTTGATGAAACCGATGTTTTAACCGGGGATGCGTTAATCAGCTTCTTGCGCCAATTGCGGGGCGGATTCGCCAATCGCGGTATAGGTATATTTCCTGTATCCGTAGCATTGGTGGGTATGCGGGATTTGAAAGATTATATCACCGCCGCTAAAGATGGCATTGCCCCAAATCCCGGTTCTCCCTTCAACATAAAAGAAGATTCCGCGGTGCTGGCTAATTTTCAACAGGAAGATATTGCTAAATTATTTGCCCAGCGGACGCAGGAAACCGGACAGCAAATGACCGAAGAAGCCCTTGCCTATGCGTTTGACCAGTCACGGGGACATCCCTGGATTGTTAATTCCCTGTTCAAACGCGCCACCATGCGAATCCTTAATGAGGACAGCCGGGAAACCGTAACGCTTGAACACATCCGCAAGGCGCGGGAGCAGATGATCCTTGCGCGGGAAACTCACCTTGATTCTCTTGCGGTCCGCATGGAGGATCCAAAAATCAGAAGGGTAATGGAAACCCTTATAAGCGGAGAAGCCGATCCTGCGCTTACCGAAGGCGAAGGGTTCCGTATTTGCCTTGATTTGGGTCTGGTAACAATTGAGAAAGGGACGCCCATCGTAGCAAATCCTATTTACCGTGAGGTACTTGCCCGTCATATAACCTATGGTACCCAATTGGCGATCCCCGCCCCCGAATGGCAATGGAAAAAGGCCGATGGACACCTTGATATGGACGCCCTGTTACGGGAATTCCAGCGTTTCTGGCGAAAGCACTCCGAAGTATGGGAGCAAAAATCCGATTATACCGAAGCATTTCCCCATCTGTTATTGATGGCATTTTTACAGCGTGTCTTAAACGGCGGCGGACGTATTGAACGTGAATACGCCGCCGGCCGCGGCCGCATGGATTTAGGGGTAGAATACAACAAGCGCTGGTATATTATAGAAATAAAACTGGTACATTCCTATGATACCCCCGAAGAAGTAAAAGAAGAAGGTTTACGGCAAACAGCAATGTACCGCGATAAAATTGACGGCGCAGCCCCCTCTTATTTACTTATCTTTGACCGGCGGCCTGAAGCCAAACAAAAGCCCTGGGATGAACGATTGACCTGGACTAATGAAGGAACTATAACGGTGGCGGGCTGCTGAGTATTGAACTATAAATGAAAAAGATATTAATCAATGGTTATTTCCTGTGCCGTCCTTTAACCGGTATAGAACGTTATGCAGGTGAAATAACCGCCCGGCTTGATCTTCTGTGTCAGAAAAACGAAATCGCAATCATAATTCCGGCGGACACAAAAAATATTCCCGCTTATAAAAATTTAAAAGTGATTCTTTATAAAAAGAAAATCCAGCACATTCTATGGCAAATGGTTACGCTCCAGTTCTTTTTGCTTACCCACAGGCAGTATACCATTCTTGATTTTGGAAACACCTGCCTTCCCATTGCACCGGGTATTATTTTCCTGCATGATATTTACTGCGAATTCTTCCCGGAAGATTTTATCGGCGGGCGCGATAAATTAACCCGTATATATAATAAATGGCAGTACCGGCTTATCGCTAAAAAGGCAAAAAAAATTGTAACCGTATCCTATTTCAGCCGGAACCAGATAGCGCAAACCTATCATATTGAAAACGAAAGAATCGCGGTTATCTACAGCAGCTGGAATCATTTCAGAACTATTCAGGCAGATTATTCTGTCTTTGACGATTTTCCTGCTATTTCAAAGCCCTTCTATTTTTCCCTCGGCAGTCTTTCAAAACGTAAAAACATCAAATGGATAGTTGAATACGCTTCAAAACATATTGATTCCATTTTTTTGTTATCAGGAACAAGCCTGCCGACTGCCCAGGATACTGAATTCGATCGGGGTATTACGCCGCAAAACATTATTTTGCTCGGTTATCTTGACGACGCAAAAGTAAAAGCCCTTATGGAACGCTGCAAAGCCTTCATCCTGCCTTCCTATTATGAAGGATTCGGGCTGACTCCCCTTGAGGCCCTGTCCTGCGGGGCGCAAATCATTGCAGCCAATGCCGCAAGCCTGCCTGAAATTTACGGAAACACCGCCCACTATATTGACCCATTTGATACCAATATTGATCTTGATGAACTCTTAAAACAGCCGGTGGATCCGCCCGATGCTATTCTGGAAAAATATTCCTATGACACCTCCGCACAACAGGTGTATGATTTAATACAGGAGTACCAGATATCATGAACACTCATCCGACGAGCATTGCGAGGAGGTTCCCCTCATGATTATCCGTTCCAAAGCCCCCCTCCGCCTCGGTCTGGCCGGGGGTGGTACCGATATTGCTACATACTACAATCTCTACGGCGGCAATGTGCTGAACGCTACTATAGACATGTACGCCTATTGCATCATTGAGCCTACCGACAATGGTCAGGTGGTATTCAACGCCGTTGATCTTGAAAAAACCGAAACCTTCGATGCCGAAAGTGTACTTGAGGTATCGAAAACCTTGCCGCTTCACAGCGGTATATATAACCGGATCGTATCAGATTATAATAAGGGAAAATCCCTGTCATTTAAAATGACAACCTATTCGGATGCTCCGGCCGGTTCCGGTCTGGGTTCATCATCGACCATGGTTGTAGCTATCATAAAGGCCTTTGAAGAATGGCTTAACCTGCCCTTGGGTGAATATGATATTGCGTCTTTGGCGTATAAAATTGAGAGGGAAGATTTAAAACTTGCGGGTGGCAAACAGGATCAGTATGCGGCAACCTTCGGCGGTTTTAATTTTATGGAATTTTATCAGGATGAAAAAGTGATTGTTAATCCCCTGCGCTTAAAACGCTGGATCCGCAATGAACTTGAGGCGTCGCTGGTGCTGTACTATACCGGCATTTCCCGTGAAAGCGCCAATATCATAAAACAGCAGATAGAAAACACTGAAAATAAAATCACAAAAAGTATTGAAAGTATGCACGAGATGAAAAAACAGGCCTCTTTAATGAAAGAAGCCCTTTTAACGGGAAATTTCAGGGAGTTCTCCGGCTGTTTACAGCAGGGCTGGCTTGCAAAAAAAAATATGGCCGAATCAATTTCAAACGATTTTCTTGACGGCCTCTATCAGTATGCGCTGGATAACGGTGCCGAATCGGCAAAAATATCCGGCGCAGGCGGCGGCGGGTTTATGATGATCTATTGCAATCCCTGTAACCGCATCAAACTTGTTAAGGCATTAAAGCAAAAAGACGGAGTCGTTTTTACCCCAAGTTTTACGGAGATAGGAACACAGGCATGGACTATTTACAACAGTTAATTGAACGGTATCCGCAGTTAAGCGGAAACAAAGACGCTATCTCCAAAGCATATCATCAGTTGGCGGAAACCTTTGAGTCGGGCGGAAAATTATTGGCTGCCGGCAATGGGGGAAGCGCCGCTGATGCGGACCACATTGTCGGCGAATTGATGAAGGGCTTTGTAAAGAAGCGGCCCCTGGGCGATGATTTTATCGCAAAACTGCGCGGCATTGATCCTGAACATGCGGAGTATATCGGGAAAAATATTCAGCAGGGCTTACCGGCTATTGCCCTGTCGGCCCATACCGCGCTGACAACGGCCTGTATAAACGATATAGGCGGGAACATTATCTATGCCCAGCAGGTTTATGGATACGGAGAAGCGGGGGATGTCTTTCTGGGGATTTCTACTTCCGGTAACGCAAAAAATGTACTCTACGCCATGATCACCGCAAAGGCAAAAAATATGAAAACCATCGCCTTGACCGGGGGATCAGGCGGGGCCCTTGCGGACATTGCGGATACCGCCATTATTGTACCGGAAACCGAAACCTACAAAATACAGGAACTGCACCTTCCCATTTATCATGCCCTGTGTCTTATGATCGAGGAGCGTTTTTTTACATGAAAACCGTGATTATGGCCGGCGGTAAAGGCACCCGTATTGCATCGGTTGCCAGTGATATTCCAAAACCGATGATCCCTCTTTGCGGTAAACCAATTTTGGAATATCAAATCGAATGTCTTAAACGAAATAATTTGACCGATATTACCATGATTGTGGGACATCTGGGCAGCGTCATAAAAGAATACTTTGGTGACGGAAATAGATTTGATTGCAGCATATCCTATTATGTCGAGACGGAACCGCTGGGAACCGCCGGGGCCTTATACAAAATTCAGGAAAGCCTTTCCGATGATTTTCTTTTGATAAACGGTGACATCATTTTTGATGTCGATTTTTCCCGCTTCATCGAATTTCACCGCTCGCATAAGGGACCTGCTGCGTCTAAAGGACCTACTGCGTCCCCAGCATGGGTAACACTGGCGGTCCATCCTAACAGTCATCCCTACGACAGTACGCTGCTCGTGACCGATACAAAGCACCGGGTAATCCAATGGCTCAATAAGGAAGATATGCGGCAGTATTATAAGAATCAGGTAAACGCGGGACTGCACATTTTGTCCAAGACGCTGCTGTCCGCGGTTAAGCCCTTATCGGAAAAAGTTGATCTTGATCGCGATATTCTGAAACCATTAATAAGCTCCGGAAAAATTTACGCCTACCCTACTCCCGAATATATCAAGGATATGGGGACGCCTGATCGCTACGCCCAGGTTTCATCAGACATTGAAAACGGCATGGTCCGCCGACGGAATTTATCGGTTAAACAAAGGGCGGTATTTCTGGACCGGGACGGGACCATCAACAAGCTGAACGGTTTTATTACCAGACCGGAAGAACTGGAACTGATTGACGGGGCTGCGGAAGCAATACGGAAAATAAACAGCGCCGGGTATCTTGCCATCGTCATTACCAATCAGCCGGTGATTGCCCGGGGCGATGTTTCACTTGAGGACCTTGAAAACATTCACCGTAAAATGGAAACCGAGTTGGGTAAGGCAGGCGCCTATGTGGACGATATATTTTTCTGTCCGCACCACCCCGATAAGGGTTTTACGGGCGAGCGGCCTGAATACAAGATCGATTGTGAATGCCGCAAACCAAAACCGGGAATGATTTTGCAGGCCGCTACAAAGTATAACATTGATCTGACGCAGTCCTTTATGGTTGGGGACGACATAAAAGATGTGCAGGCAGGACTGGCGGCAGGGTGTAAGACGGCGCTGTTAAAAAATGATATAACCGACCTTAAAGAATTTGCTGGATTATTGATAAAATGACTCATATAAAGGAGGAAGGGTGAATTTTAAGCGGCTTGCAAGCATTCTGCTGCCCCCCCCCCCCCCCATTCAGCATCGAGTTAGACGCGGCTTCCAAATTTGCGCCACCTTCATCATAGTCTGCTTTGCGTGGATTTTCTTTCGGGCCGACAGCCTGGGAAGTGCATTTTCCATGAGTATCTGAAACGGGTCTGATTGGGATGATTGGCTCGATGTTTTCCCTGGGAAATGATGTGGAAAATCCTATACGCGGATTTGCACGAATGGATTTTTGTTTATCTTTTTTGCCTATTGCGATTCTCGGTATAGCTGAAATATGGGCACGAAAAGAAAATGGCGCAATACGGATTATGAAATTTCCCCTTGTGGTACCAATTCATGGAAATATCAAAATGATGTGGAAAAATTTTCCCATGTGCCGCGAAACATTCAGCTTGCAAATTTCGGATCCAGTCATGGGCTTTTAGGTTTTGATTGGTCAAATGCTCCTTATACAACGTTTAATTTTTCGTTAACCTCTCAAAGACACCTGTTCGATTTTTCATTATTGCAGCAATACAGCGATCATTTTGCCAAAGATGCCGTTGCATTGTTTCTGATAGAGTATTTTGAAATCACTTCGGCTGTAAAAAAATTCCCTGACGAAGGGATATAGCATCGAAACCGAATCCGGCTACGTCCGGGCGTATTGACTCACGTACTAAAGAAGAAAAGTGAACTTTATGTCGAGAAAAATCAATATTTTCTAGATATTTCTTGACATAAAAGCCAAAATATGTTATTTTTTATGAATGAGAAGGAAATTTATCGATAGCTTGCTGGAATGGAAAAACAAAGAGCATGATAGAAAACCGCTATTGCTTTTTGGAGCCAGGCAGGTAGGGAAGACATTTTTATTAAATGAGTTTGGCTCAAAATACTATAAAAATACTGTTTATATAAATTTAGAAACAGATACAAGTGTTGCACAGATTTTTGACGGGGATATTGACCCGAAACGGATTATTCGTTTTCTTGAAACACTGACAGCAAAAACAATTACAACGAATGAGACTTTAATCATTCTTGATGAGATTCAAACTTGTGAGCGAGCCCTTACGGCGCTTAAATATTTTTGCGAGAATGCGCCGCAGTATCATATCACGGCGGCAGGAAGTCTTTTAGGTGTGGCAATCAACCGGGAAAAATATTCGTTTCCGGTTGGAAAGGTAGAGAGCCACACACTCTATCCGATGGATTTTGAAGAGTTTCTGTGGGCCCTTGGCGAAGATGCATTGGCGGAGGAGATACGAAACAGCTATAAAAGCGTTACTCCATTACCGCAAGCCTTGCATAACAAGGCCATCGAGTTTTACCGTTGTTACCTAATTGTAGGCGGAATGCCTTCTTGCGTGGAATTATTTGTACGCAGCAATAAGCTTGTTATGATTCCGACGCTACAAAATGAAATCGTCGATAACTACATTGCGGATATGGCAAAATATGCAGGTAAAACCGAAACGGTGAAAATACGCGCATGTTTTAATTCAATGCCTGCACAATTGGCAAAAGAAAACAAAAAGTTTATGTATAAAGTTGTACAACGCGGCGGTAGTGCAGCTTTATTTGGCGCTTCAATTGATTGGCTCATACAAAGCGGCATTGTGCTGCAATGCGGACGTATCAACAACGCAGAAAATCCGATAGCGGCGTACGCTGACCTATCATCATTTAAGTTATATATGGGTGATGTCGGATTATTGTGTATGAAAAGCGGCATTGCACAACAGACACTATTGACAGGAGTCGGTAATCAATTTGCGGGAGCAATAACAGAAAACTATATTGCCCAGGCCTTAACTGCGAATAATCACAAATTGTATTTTTGGACAAGTGAACATATAGCAGAACTTGATTTTGTTTTGCAGCGCGGTAGTGAAATTATCGGCATTGAAGTGAAGAAGGGCATAAGCACTCATTCAAAAAGTTTGAATCAGTTTATACAAAGATATAATCCTTCATACTCAATAAGGTTCTCAGAAAAGAATTTTGGGCAGAGCGAACGTATTTTAGCATTACCGCATTATGCTGCGTTTTGTGTGTAGGCAGAACGGTGGCGCGAGAGGATGGGGCTTATTGGTTTCTTCACAGCCCCTTGAAGCGAAAAGTCAGGAAGATGAATTTTTTTCGCATTATGCGTTTGAAATTTTTACTGCCATCGTTATCATGCAAGCAAATGCTCTCGCCGTATTTTTGGAAATAGGTGATTTTATAAAAAAAGTCGGTTCGATTTGCAAGGGCAAGGAAATAACGTTTAACGCCTTGGAAGATGACAGATTGTTCGGCTGTCAAATCCGGGGCAAAGCGGGCAAAAAACAGATCAAGCCAATCCAGACACCTCTGTACCCACTCTTTGTACCATTTTTGATCTGCATCATTATTTTTAAAAGGACGGAGTACTAGAAAGCGTAAAAAAGCTGCGGGCGTTTTATACTGGGCAAACTTTTTTCTGATCCGTTGAAACATCCCTAGAGATCGGGATGACCACAGGGATGGCTGGGATACGTTGGTGTCGTGTATTCGATACCACACAATGGTTTTATCTACATACCGCAGCTTCTTCAACGAAGCCGCTGCCAGGGTGAGCCAAGGGTCATAGGCGCGTGTAGCAACGAAAGGCATTGCTTTTTCCAGGAGTATCCGGTTGACAAGCATGGTGCAGCCTTGGGCAGGGCAGCAAAAAAAAAGGGTTCGAAACAGATCGTTGTCATTGTGAGCCAAAAAAGCCACTTGCGAGGCGGGCAATCTTTTTTCACCCGTTGGTGTTCCATCCTGGAGGATGAATTCCGCTTGTGCCCACACAAGCAGAGCATCGCTACGGTTTTCCAGCAAAACTGCCAAGTGATCAGGTGTCCATACATCGTCCTGGTCAGACAGAGCGATATAGTCCCCACGGCACAAAGTAATGGCTTTCTCGAAATTTTTAGTGTACCCGAGATTTTTATCGTTCCGGCGGCAGTGTACCCGGGTATCTTTTTCTGCATACTCAGCTAAAATTGCCCACGTGTTGTCGGTGGAGCAGTCGTCACAGATCACGAGTTCGAAATCAGAGTAGTTTTGGGTGAGGATAGAATCCAACTGTTCTCGAAGGTAGCGTGCACCATTGTAGGTAGTCATGGCAATTGAAACGATCATAAAAATATTATAATGAATCCCATAGCTTCGTGTCAAGATTGGAGCTGACACTGTGCGTTACCTTGACAAGAATCTTTACGAACTGCTATACTGAGGACATGAAGTGCTCTCGATCGGAGTGGCCCCAACAACCAGCCTTTTCCATAATAATACCCCATAAGAATATTCCCGACTTACTGCAGCGATGTCTTGATTCCATACCGCGCAGAGCTGATATTCAAATAATTGTCGTGGACGATAACAGCGATCCAGCAAAGGTGGATTTTGATAATTTTCCCGGGCTGAATGATCCCCATGTCGAGGTGGTTTTTTCAAAAGAAGGGAGAGGCGGAGGATACGCAAGGAATATTGGTCTCAGCAAAGCGAAGGGAAAATGGCTGATATTTTCAGACGCGGATGATTATTTCTCGCAAAATGCCTTCGCAAATTTCGACAAAAATAACACATCAGAAATGGATATATTGTTTTTTGGGATTGATATTGTTGATGAAGACAGCATCGAAAACAATGACTATTCATTTTATTTGGAAAACAGAAAGGACGCTATTATATCTTATAGGGCGAATCGGCGAAAAAGAAAAATAGCGGCGTTTTATTGGGAACCCTGGGGGAAAATGTTCCTTGCGGACTACATATTTCAGAACAACCTGCGATTTTCGGAAACGCCGGTGATGAACGACGCCTTGTTCTATGTGCTTGCTGCCGAAAAGACAGATAAAATTGACGCATTTGAAGATATTGTCTATTTCTATATTCTCAGGAACGGCAGCACAGTCAGGACAAATGATAAACAAAAAGAGATGGCGGCATTACAAGAATCGGTGAAAGTGAACAAGGTTCTTATAAGAAACGGGTATTTCACCGATACAAGAAATATAAATGAACAATTGAAAACAATGGAGGAATTTGGGCCGGACGCTCTGGTTGAGGCTAAAGCGGTTTACTTAAAAAATAGACATCGATTGGATTGCGCTCTCTTTCACCTGTTGATGAAATTTCCTAAAATGTGTATTATGGTACAAAACCGAATAAAAAGAACAGGAATTACCCTTGCCCTAAGACATTATTTTGGAAAATACATTGGTTCTTGACAGAAATCGTTCAACGATGCTATACTGGGGGCATGAGTATTGCTACAGTCTACCGGCGTCTTCCGCCAAAACTTAAAACTCGTCTGTTCGTCCTCAAGGCAATATTGAAGTACCCCAAGTGGTTCAGTATTTCCTCCTATCTGCATTATAAACGGTACAAGACTGCCGAACCGCCCGCAAAGTTTCCCCACTACCTCTCTGTTGTGGCTAAGGTCAAAAACGAGGCGCCTTATATTGCCGAGTGGATAGAGTATCATTTATTGCAGGGATGTGAAAAGTTTTATATCTACGACAATGAGTCCACTGATAACTTGCAGGAAGCGCTGGCTCCTTATATTCGGGATGGTATCGTGGAGTATACTTTTTTTCCCGGAAAAAAGCAGCATGAAATCATCTACAACGTCGCATTAAAGCAGTGCCGGATGAATACCTACTGGCTTCTGCCTCTTGATATTGATGAATTTATTGCACCCATAACGAGTCCTACCCTGGCGGCGTTTTTGCATGATTTTGAAGGATATCCCGGTGTTGAAATTAACTGGCTTAACTATGGCTCAGGGGGGCAGGAAAAGAAAACGCCCGGCCTGGTCATTGAGCGCTTCAAAGATCATGCGGGACAGGACTGTGTAAAGAATTTGGGAGTGAAAAGCGTCATCAATCCGCGAGCGGCGCTTTTTATACTCACACATGTCGCCGAGTATTTTGACAGGGTGTGCAGCGTCAATCCCCGCAAAGAAGAGATTCACTTGGACATGTTGGATCGGGCTGAGCCGGTACTGGATACGATACGGATCAACCACTATTTTTCCAAATCCTTCGAAGAGTTTTTGGAAAAAAAGAAACGGGGGGTGGCTTCTAAAGGCAATGCCGAGTATCCCACTCAACACTTTTATGACCATGAAACGAACGACATCAAAAATGACCCTATTATGGATGCCTATATACCCCTTGTGAAAGAAAATCTACGGCGCCGCATGGAGGCGCCATGAAATATACCCTGGTGTCCCTGAATGGAGCGGACGATTCGGGCGGTGTGGAGCGGGTAACGTTCTACCTCAAGAAAATCCTGGAGAAACAGGGGGACGTTGTTCTCCTGACCCGCACGAAGTTGCGGATCAGGAAGCTGGATCTAGTGTGGCAGCCCTTTTTCATTGCACTTCGCCTTTTTCTATTCCATCGCCGCGCCGTGGTTATCTCCAATGGATGGAATTCATGGTTTTATCCTGCAGACTTCAGCATCCACCACGGTACCACTGCGGGTATTATGGAACGCGTCCCCGGCGAAAAGCAGCTCGGCTCGCGGCTCATCGCCATGATGGAGCGCTCCAGTGCAAAGGCATCAAAACACATTCTTGCGGTGAGCGAAAGCGCTAAGGCCGATTTGCAGCGTTTCTATAGTATCGACAGCGGCAAAATCACGGTGCTCCATAACTTCGTGGATGAGCATATCTTTTTCCCAGAGCCCATCTTGGTACCACCGCCATCAACCATACGCATTATTTTCTGTGGACACCTGGAAGTGCGGAAAGGGATGGACGTACTGAAACGCCTGTCAGACTACATTGAGACCCTCACAGGAAACGATGGGGACGATGCATTCTCTCTTTGTATTGCCAGTAATAGCAATGAAAATGCCGACCTATTCCGGGAGAATACAAAAACCACCATCCGCACCGGATTGCGTCTCGCTGATATGCGCGAGTTTTATACCGGCGGTGACGTGCTCTTTTTCCCCAGCCGCTACGAAGGCTTTTCCATGTCCACCCTGGAGGCCCTCGCCTGCGGCATCCCCGTGGTGGGCACCACAGAAGCGATCAAAGACGGCCTTACGGCCTACGACTTCACCCGTATCGTGGACATCAACGCCCCGATGGACGCGGTACTGCAAAATATCACCGCTGTCGTCCGTACATGGCGCGGCCGGGCCGACGAGATACACCGCACCATAGAGCGCGACTTCGGCTGTGCCCAATACGAGGCAAAGGTACTGGCGCTGTTGAAAAACGCGGAGGCGATGCGATGACTGATAACCACCCCTTCTTTTCTATTGTGATCCCTGTCTACAACGGCGAGCCTTTCCTTCGCCGCTGCTTTGACAGTATTGTTGCTCAAGACTTCACCGGCTACGAATGCATTCTTGTGGACGACGGCTCCACCGACAATAGCGCCGCCATTTGCGCGGAATATGCCGACCGCCCCGATAGCCCTTTTCGCCTGATCCGCCAGGAAAACGGCGGCGTGGCACGGGCGCTGCAAAACGGTATTGATACCGCCCGCGGCGTTTTCTTGCTGCTTGTGGATGATGATGACTGGATTGAGCCGACAGCCCTGGCAGAACTGCACCGGGCAATTGGGGAAGCGAATGGGGGGAAGGGCTGCGATGTGCTCTTCTTCGAATACTTCGAGGAAACACCCCGGGGCCGTTCCATCCGCCGCACTTTGGACATACCCCCGGATAGCACCGCCGACACCGTAGCCGCCGCTATTGTCCAGGGCCGTCTGAGCAGCTTTTACTGGTTTGTCACTGTGCGGTTATCCTTTTGTGCTGCCGTCACCTTTACCCCCGATGTCTACGGCGAAGACACCCTGTTTGTGGCGGAGCTGGTGGTAAACCATCCGGTCATTGCCTACCTCCCGCGCTCCCTTTACCACTATTTTTTCAACCGCACGTCCTATACCCACACGGCGAGCCGTAAAAAACATTTGGAACGTATCGCTTTCCTCTCCAGTCTTGATGCCCTTCTTGCGCGCTATCACCGTGGGGAACTCCGGGACGGGCCCTACGATTTTTTCACTGTGGAGGCGAAATTTGAAATGCTCAGCGATGGCCTATTCACCAAAACCGAATACCGTACTCTGCTTCCCCTGCCCACCCCTATTGACAAAAAAGAACTGTTGCAATATGGTTTCAAGAAACAGCTATTACTGACTTTGGCAGAAACTGGTCCCTATGGCTTCGCCCGATTCCTGGCCCGGTTTATTCGGATATTGCGCAACATCCTCAAATGACATATTGACGCTTTTTTTTCTTTGTGCTATGGTTTTGGCGTGCCTCTTACTACGAAAAAGATGTTTGTCACATCCTCGTTTTTACCGCCCTTGCAAGAGTATGTGCAGTATTTGGAAAAAATCTATTTGTCGGGAATACTCACCAATCAAGGCTCATTAGTCATGGAATTGCAAGAAAAACTGCATCAATTCCTCGGCCTCTCCACCGAAACTTTCCATTGTCTGGCCAATGGGACACTTGCTTTGCAACTCGCTCTTAGCGCCCTTGATATAAACGATGGTGAAGTGATCACTACGCCCTTTTCTTATGTCGCCACAGTCTCTTCGATTTTATGGCAACGTTGCACGCCGGTTTTTGTTGATATTGAAGCTGACAATTTTACGATTGACGCCTCAAAAATAGAGGCGGCCCTCACACCTTTGACCAAAGCGATTATGGCGGTTCATGTCTTTGGTCACGCCTGCAATGTCGATGAGATTCAAAGGATTGCCGCAAAATACAACCTGAAAGTCATCTATGACGGCGCCCATGCCTTTGCTTCAAAACTGAACGGTAAATCACTTTTAGCCTACGGTGATATATCCACCCTGTCTTTCCATGCTACAAAACTCTTCCACACCGTGGAAGGCGGCGCGTGTATCGTCAAAGATAAAACCATTTCGGACAAACTGGAACTGCAAAAGCGGTTCGGCCACGATGGCGATGATCACATTATGCTTGGAATCAATGCAAAAACATCTGAATTCCATGCTGCCATGGGACTTGCAAATTTACCGCATGTACCCGATATTATCGCCGCTCGCAAAAAAGTAATAGAGCAGTATGATTCATTGCTTGGTCAAAAAATTATGCGTCCAAAACAACAGCCCGGGCTTGAATATAATTATGCATATTATCCGGTGGTATTTCAATCAGAAAAAGATTTGCTTCGTATCTTCAAAGCCCTAAACAATGCCGACATATATCCGCGCCGCTATTTCTACCCCAGCCTCAACAAGCTGCCCTATTTGACCGGCGCGGCGTGTCCGGTTTCGGAAGACATCGCGGGCAGAATAGCCTGCTTGCCCCTATCCTCATACTTGGAGGAAGATGACGTGGAGCGGGTATGCAAAATTGTGCTCGAACACTATAGGAACCGATCATGTTGACTGCCCTTTATACCCTCATCATCTACCCCTTGGTGCAGCTCATCGAAGTGGTCTACCTCTTCGCCTATCGCCTCTGCGACAACTTCGCCCTGGGCATCCTGGGGCTGAGTCTCGCCGTGTCCACCATGATCCTGCCCCTCTACTTCATCGCCGAAAAGTGGCAGGACATCGAACGGGAGACGCAAAAACGGCTCGCCCCGAAAATCGCCAAAATCAAGGCCGTGTTCAAGGGTGACGAGCAGTACCTGATTCTATCCACCTTTTATCGACAGAACCGCTATCACCCCGTCTATGCCCTTCGCAACACCTTCAGCCTGCTCATCCAAATTCCCTTTTTCATCTCCGCCTACACTTTCATCTCCCATCTGGATGTCTTGCAAAACACTTCCTTCGCCATGTTCCGCAATTTGGGCGCCCCGGACGGCCTTCTTGCATTTGGTGGCCACCCTATTAACCTTCTGCCCATTCTGATGACCGCCATCAACTGCGCTTCCGGCGCCGTGTATTCCCGCAACCTGGGCGCCAGGGATAGGGTGCAGATTTACGGTACCGCCGCCCTTTTCTTGGTGCTGCTCTACAATTCCCCCGCTGCCCTCGTTATCTATTGGACGTGCAACAATATTTATTCGCTGTGCAAGAATCTTCTGCAAAAGATGCCGCACCCCCGGCGCATTGTGTGGGCGCTGGCATCCTTGGCGGCTTTACCCCTCGGGATATGGGCACTTTTTATTAAGACCGATGGCGCCATCGCAAAGCGCATCGTCCTGGCTGCGGCCTGTGCTATAGTGATCCTGATCCCGCTGCTTCTATTCGGCGTACGCAAGTTTATCGGTGCCCTGTCACGCCAAGACAGATCAATTGCTCTAGTACTTCCTGACAGACCGGCATTATTTGTGCTTTCCTGCGTTATGCTTTTTGTCCTTTGCGGCTTGACGGTGCCGTCCAGTTTGATTGCATCCAGTGTGGAAGAGTTCTCCTTCATGGGCAGTTTCACCACCCCCTTCCCCTTCCTCGGCGCCACGGCAATGCAGTCCGCCGGATTCTTCCTCTTTTGGCCGCTGTGCATCTTCGCCCTTATAGGGCAAAAGGCAAAACGTATCGCCGCCCTCGCGGCGCCCGTATTTGCCTTTGCCGCTCTCGTCAACACCTTTCTGTTCTACCGCGACTACGGCTGGCTCACCCCTACGCTCATATTTTCAAGCCCTTCAAAAGCGATCACTCCGGTGCTCCAAGACCAGATTCTCTTTGCGGGAAACGTTGCCGCCCTCATCGCCGCAGCGGCCCTCACATTCATTCTCGGCAAAAGGCGGGACATAGTCTCTGCGGGTCTGACCATGCTTATCCTTGCTTTGACTGCCATTAGCGTTATCAATGGGCTCTCAATTAACTCCCGATTCCACCAATTGAGCCTTAATAAGGCTGACAACATCCTTGTCGGCGGTACCGTCATCACCCTCGCAAAAACGGGGGGGGGGCGTAACGTGTTTCTCTTCGTGCTTGACCGAGGTGTATCCGACTATGTGCCCTATATATTTGACGAAAAACCTGAACTTCGGGATGCCATGTCAGGGTTCACTTACTACCCCAATACTGTTTCATTTTCCCGTGGAACGTTTCTGTCCACCGCTTCTCTATTCGGCGGTTACGAATACACTCCCCGTGCATTGAGCGAACGTACTGCCATCCCTGTGGCGGAACGATACCTGCAATCCTACACGATGCTTCCCCGCCTCTTTGCAGACGCAGACTTCGAGGTTAGCTTATGCAACATCCCGATTGCTGTCAGTGAACAACTCTACCGCAGCAATCGTGAGCGTTGGAACTCTTTCCCTATGGATGATCCCCGCGTTGCCGCAAAAGACTTCACGGACGTCTACTCCGGACAGTGGCTCAAAGAACACCCCGATGTGGGGATCTATTCGGTAGACAAACTGCTGTTAAACCGGCTTATCCGCTTCTCCTTCTTCAAAATTAGCCCTGCGTGCCTGAAAATGTTTGTCTATGACAGCGGCGAATGGCTCACCACTGCCGCCTTGAACGATGGTATCGCCCAGGCAGCCGAGGGTGCACTCACCATGGCCACAGTAAATAACTATGCCGTCCTCGATTTTTTACCCCGGCTCACCGCAATTGATGATAATAACGGAACAAGCGGTGCCGACACGTTCACCATCTTTTATAACAATCTGCCTCACGAACCGGCCTTTTTACAGGCTCCGGACTATATCCCCGTGTCCCCGGTAACCGATTACGGAAGCGGCCCCTTCGCCCAAAACTCCCATTACCATGTGAATATGACGACGTTTTTACTCCTCACCCGCTGGTTCGACTATCTGAAAGAGAACGATGCCTGGGACAATACCCGTATCATTATCACGAGCGACCACGGCTGGGGGAGCACCTACGCCTATTCTCCCCTGGAAAACACCTCCGCTCAATTGCTCACCCCCAAAGGCAGCGAGGTGAGTGCCTTCCACCCCTGGCTCTTTGTGAAGGACTTTGGAAACAACGCTCCCTTCGTCGAAGACCGTTCTTTCATGACCTTGGCGGATGTGCCGGCCCTGGCCGCAGAAAATGTCGTCCCTGACGCGAAAAACCCCTTCACCGGTGTCCCCCTCCAAAAAGGTACTACAGACGGTGCCTTTCTCGCCACGGTAGGAGGACGCCCGGCGTTGGACTATACCCTCGATATCCGCGATGGTGAATGGCTCCACGTTCACGACGACATCTTTGACCCCGCCAACTGGAGTGAACCATGAACGCGGTCGGCACCCTTTTTTATACTCTCATCATCTACCCCTTGGTACAGCTCATCGAAGTGGTCTACCTCTTTGCCTATCGCCTCTCTGACAACTTCGCCCTGGCTATCCCGGGGCTGAGCCTCGCCGTGTCCACCATGATCCTGCCCCTCTACTTCATCGCCGAGAAGTGGCAGGACATTGAACGGGAGACACAAAAACGGCTCGCACCGAAAATCGCCAAAATTAAGGCTGTGTTCAAGGGTGACGAGCAGTACCTGATTTTATCCACTTTTTATAGGCAAAACCACTATCACCCTGTCTATGCCCTCCGCAACACCTTCAGCCTGCTCATTCAAATACCCTTTTTCATCTCCGCCTACACTTTCATCTCTCATCTGGAGGTACTGCAAAATACCTCCTTTGCCATGTTCCGCAATTTGGGCGCCCCGGATGGACTTCTTGCTATTGGCGGTCACCCGATCAACATCCTGCCCATCCTGATGACTGCCATCAACTGCGCTTCCGGCGCCGTGTATTCCCGCAACCTGGGTGCCAGGGATCGGGTGCAGATTTACGGCACCGCAGCTCTTTTTCTGGTGCTGCTCTACAATTCCCCCGCCGCCCTCGTGATTTACTGGACATGCAACAATATCTATTCGTTGTGCAAGAATCTCCTGCAAAAGTTGCCGCACCCCCGGCGCATTGTGTGGGCGCTGGCATCCTTGGCGGCTTTACCCCTCGGGATATGGGCACTTTTTATTAAGACCGACGGCGCCTTCGCAAAGCGCATCGCCTTGGCTGCAGCCTGTGCCCTGGTGATTGCGCTTCCGCTGCTCCTTTTCGGAGTACGCAAGTTTATCGGTGCCCTGTCACGCCAAGACAGATCAATTGCTCTAGTACTTCCTGACAGACCGGCATTATTTGTGCTTTCCTGCGTCCTGCTTTTCGTCCTCTGCGGTTTGACCGTACCCTCAAGCCTGGTCGCATCCAGCGTGGAGGAATTTTCTTTTGTAGGCGATTTCAGCACGCCCTTTCCCTTTCTCGGCGCCACGGCAATGCAGGCAGCGGGGTTTTTTCTGTTTTGGCCTCTGTGTATCTTCGCCCTTATAGGGCAAAAGGCGAAACGCATTGCCGCCCTCGCGGCGCCCGTATTTGCCTTTGCCGCTCTTGTCAACACCTTTCTGTTCTACCGCGATTACGGCTGGCTCACCCCTACCCTGGTTTTTTCCAATCCGCCGACGGCTTTCTTTTTTGTGTCCGATGACCGGCTTCTTTTTGCGGGAAATATTGCCGCTCTCGTTGCTCTAAGTATCCTTGTGCTCATAGTTCTCACCCATAAAAAAGTGAGCGTGGTCATTGCGAGCCTCACTGTAGGTACTCTTGCTTTGGGCTGTTATGCCGTGGTCAACTTAAGTCTCGTCAATTCTCAATTCAGTCGACTCGCCGCCGAAAAATCAGGCGATGCGCTCCCCGGTGAATCCGTAGTCACCCTTGCAAAAGACGGGGGGGGGCATAATGTGGTTTTGTTCCTGCTTGACCGGGGCGCTTCCGATTATGTGCCCTATATATTGGAAGAAAAACCGGAATTGCGAGATACCCTCGCCGGTTTCACCTACTATCCCAATACAGTTTCCTTGTCAAACAGTACTTTCGCTTCCACCCCATCCTTGTTCGGCGGCTACGAATATACCCCCCGTGCCTTGAGCGAACGAACCGATCTGCCTTTGAGCGAACGATACCTGCAATCCTACGGCGTACTCGCCCGTATCTTCGCCGCAAATTCTTTCGATGTTACTTTAGATAATATGCCCCTTTCCGCCGCTTCTCATCTGTACCGCCGTAACCCCATTACATTCCAATTTGAGGAAGACAACATTGAAGTAAAAAAGTTTACCACCGCCTATGCAGGTTCCTGGCTCAAAGAGCATCCCGAGGTGAGCTTGTTTTCAGTAAAAAATATGCTCTTAGACCGGCTCATTCGTTTTTCCTTTTTTAAAATCAGCCCCGCATGTCTAAAAATGTTTGTCTATGACAAGGGTGATTGGCTCACCACGGACAGCCTGAATGAAAGCATCGCCCAGCACACAGAGGGCGCACTCACCATGGACACGGTGAACAACTATTCCATTTTAGATTTTTTGCCGCGACTCACTGCCATCGAGGACAATCCCTCAGATACAAGCAGTGCCGGCACCTTCACCATCTTTTATAACAATCTGCCCCACGAACCAGCCTTTTTGCAGGCTCCGGACTATACCCCAACAGCAGCGGTAAGTAATTTTGGAGACAGTCCCTTCGCTCACAACCCCCACTATCACACGAATATAGCTTCGTTTTTGCTTTTGTCCCAGTGGTTTGAATACCTGAAAGAGAATGACGTTTGGGATAATACCCGCATCATCATCACCAGTGATCACGGCTGGGGAGGTACCTACGCTAATTCCCCCCTGGAAAACACCGCAGCCCAAATGTTCACCCCCATTGGCAACGAGTTGAGTTACTACCACCCCTGGCTCTTTGTAAAGGACTTCGGAAGCAACGCTCCCTTCGCCGAGGACCACACTTTCATGACTTTAGCCGATGTACCGGCCTTAACCACCGAGGGGATCATCGACGATGCAAAGAACCCCTCCACTGGTGTCCCCCTCCAAAAAGGCGCCACGGGAGGTGCGTTCATTCCCACTACATACCGTTCTCCCTTGGAATATACCTTCGATATCCGCGATGGTGAATGGCTCCACGTTCACGACGACATCTTTGACCCCGCCAACTGGAGTGAACCATGACCGCCATCGGCACTCTTTTCTATACTCTCATCATCTACCCCCTGGTACAGCTCATTGAGGTGGTCTACCTCTTTGCCTATCGCCTCTGCGACAACTTCGCTCTGGCCCTCCTGGGGCTGAGTCTCGCCGTGTCCACCATGATCCTGCCCCTCTACTTCATCGCCGAAAAGTGGCAGGATATCGAACGGGAGACACAAAAACGGCTCGCACCGAAAATCGCCAAAATCAAGGCCGTGTTCAAAGGTGACGAGCAGTACCTGATACTCTCCACTTTTTACAAGGAAAACCACTATCACCCCGTCTATGCCCTGCGTAACACCTTTAGTCTGCTCATCCAAATACCCTTTTTCATCTCCGCCTACACTTTCATCTCCCATCTGGATGTCTTGCAAAACACTTCCTTTGCCATGTTCCGCAATTTGGGCGCTCCTGACGGACTTCTTGTGCTTGGCGGTCATTCTATCAACATCCTGCCAATCCTTATGACCGCCATCAACTGTGCATCCGGCGCCATCTATTCCCGCAATTTGGGCGCCAAGGATCGGGTGCAGATTTACGGCACCGCGGCCCTTTTTCTGGTGCTGCTCTACAATTCCCCCGCCGCCCTCGTTATCTATTGGACCTACAACAATATCTATTCCCTGTGCAAAAACCTTTTGCAGAAAATGCGGCATCCCCGCCGCATCGTGTGGGCGCTTGCATCCTTGGCGGCTTTGGCGGTCGCCGTGTGGGTGCTTTTTTTCCGGATCGATGGCGCCTTGGTGAAGCGCCTTGCCGTGGCTGCTGTCTGCGCCTTGGTTGTGCTGTTTCCTGTTTTACACACCCTCGCGCGAAAAGCCCTTGCTGTTCTGTCACAGTCTGACAGAGTAAACCGCCTTTCACGGCGTGAGAGTGCCGTTGCTCTAGCACGGCCTGACAGACCGGTCTTTGTGCTTTCCTGCGTCCTGCTTTTTGTCCTGTGCGGTTTGACCGTGCCTGCGAGTTTGATTGCATCCAGCGTGGAGGAATTTTCCTTCGTGGGCGATTTCACCACACCCTTCCCGTTTTTAGGAAACGTAGCATTGCAGGCCGCAGGTTTTTTCCTTTTTTGGCCGCTGTGTATCTATGCCCTCATGTCGCCGAAGGCGAAACGCATCGCCGCGTTGGCAGCGCCCGTATTTGCCTTTGCCGCTCTCGTCAACACTTTTTTGTTCTACCGCGATTACGGCTGGCTCACCCCCCTGCTGGTTTTTTCTAATCCACGGGAAGCCTTTACCCTTGTACCCGGTGACCGCATCCTCTTTGCGGGAAACATCGCCGCCCTTCTGGCAATCGCTGTCATCGTCCTTCTTGTACTCACCCGCAACAAAGCCAATTTGGTCGTGGCAACCCTTACGGTGGCCCTTATGGCTCTGTGCTGTGCCGCACTGGTCAACATGGTCACGGTCAATTCTCAATTCCGCCAGCTCGTCACAAAAAAAACTGACGATGCCCTCCCCGGCGGCTCCGTCATCACCCTTGCACAAGACGAGGAGGGGGGGCGTAACGTGGTTTTATTCATGCTTGACAGAGCCGCTTCCGATTATGTGCCCTATATTTTGGAAGAAAAGCCCGAACTACGGGAGGCCCTAGCCGGTTTCACCTACTATCCCAACACGGTTTCCCTCGCCCCGGGCACTTTTTTGTCCACCCCCTCCCTCTTCGGCGGTTACGAATACACACCCCGGGCCTTGAGCGAAAAAAGCGGCCTTCCCTTGAGTGAGCGATACCGCCAATCCTATACCATGCTTCCAAACCTTTTCGCCCAAGCCGGGTTTGATGTCATCCTGAACAACCTGCCCATCAATGAAACGCGCCGCCTGGATATGCGCCGCCCCCTCTCCCTTACCTTCGATGGGGACGTGACGATGAATCATTTCACCGAGGTCTATGCCGGGCAGTGGCTCAAGGAACACCCCGATGTGGGTATTTACTCTGTGCAGGAATTATTGCTTGACCGGTTGATCCGTTTCTCTTTTTTCAAAATCAGCCCCGCATTCCTAAAAATGTTCATCTATGACAACGGCGAGTGGCTTACCGCAGTCATCTTGAATGACGACCTCGCCCAAAGAACCCAGGGGGTGCTCACCATGACCACGGTGGAAACCTATGCCATTCTGGACTTTTTACCCCGAATCACCGCCGTCAAGCCTGCTGTACAAACCGATGGCAGCAGAAAAAACGCCGACAGCGCCGGTACCTTCACCATTTTCGTCAACGACCTGACCCACGAAGAGGCCTTTTTGCAAGCCCCGGACTACACCCCCGCGTCTCCGGTGACCAATTACGGAAGCGGCCCCTTCGCCCGGAGCCCGCACTATCATGTGAATATGGCGGCGTTTTTGCGCCTGTCCCGTTGGTTCGACCACCTGAAAGCCAACGGCGTCTGGGACAACACCCGCATCATCATCACCAGCGACCACGGCATAGGACAGACCTACGCCAACTCCCCCTTTGAAAATACTCCGGTCCAAATGCTGATCCCAAAAGGCGGCGAGATGAGTGCATTTCACCCGCTCCTGTTTGTAAAAGATTTCGGCAGCCGCGCCCCGTTCACCGAAGACCACACTTTCATGACCCTTGCGGATGTGCCTGCCCTGGCCGCCGAGGGTATCATTGACGACGCGAAAAACCCATTCACCGGCGTTGCTCTCCAAAAAGGCGCTCCAAACGGCGCATTTATCACCACAGGAGGAGGCTCGGTTACCACCCTTGACCTCCAAAGCGGCGAATGGCTCCATGTGCACGACGACATCTTTGATCCGGCAAATTGGAGTGAGCCATGAACCTTGGCGCCGTACTCTATACCGTTATCATCTACCCGATTACCTTCATCCTGGAGGTGGTGTTCTTTCTCGCACAGAAGATATTCAAGGCGCCGGGCATATCGGTCCTCGCCATCAGCGCCGTTGTCAGCATCCTCTGCTTGCCCCTCTACAATGTGGCGGAAAAGTGGCAGCAACTGGAGCGGGACACCCAGAAACGCCTCGCCCCAAAAATCGCTAAAATCAAGGCGGCCTTCAAGGGCGATGAGCAGTACCTGATCCTCTCCACCTTTTACCGCCAAAATCACTACCACCCCATGTTTGCCCTGCGTTCGACTTTCGGCTTATTGATACAAATACCATTCTTCATCGCCGCGTTTTCATATCTGTCGCATTTGGAAGCCCTTAAAGGTGCATCTTTTCTTGTTATCAATGACTTGGGCGCGCCGGACAGAATTATGTCGCTGAATGGTGGAGGTGGGGGGATAAATGTGCTTCCCCTCATTATGACGGTGATTAACATTATCGCGGGGGCGATTTATACGCGGGGCTTTCCGCTCAAAGATAAAATTCAACTTTACGGCATGGCGCTTATTTTTTTGGTGCTCCTCTACAATTCACCCGCAGGCCTCGTCCTCTATTGGACGGCAAACAACCTGTTCTCCCTTCTTAAAAATGCCTATGCCAAGGCGCCGTTTCGCCGCAAAAACAGCGTCCTCGCAGCCGCCGTATCCGTCCTCTGTCTGCTCTTTGCCGCCTATATGCTTTTTGTGCACCACGGCAGCAAGGAATGGCGCCGGGTTTTAGCCGCCGCCGGACTGCTTGTCGGGGCAAGTCCCTGGCTCATTTCCCTCGGTATACAGGCCGTGAAACGGATTCCCTTGTCACGCAATCCCCGTAGTGTTTCAAACAAAGAAGCGGCGGCCCTGTTCACCCTTCTTTGCCTTGTGATGTGGCTTGTGACGGGTCTATTCCTCCCCACCTTGCTCGTTGCCGCATCGCCGGAAGAATTCTCGTGGCTTGACGGTCACGGGAGCCCCCTCTATTTCATTACCCTCACTGCCCTGCAAGCTTTCGGTCTCTTCGTATTCTGGCCATTTTGCTTTTTTGGTCTTTTCTATCGTACCGCCCCCCCCCGAGCTCTCTGCATCGCTGCTTTAACTGTTGCCGCCGCCGCCCTCGTGAATGTTTTCGCCTTCAATGGCAACTATGGCGCGGTGAGGCTGAACATGTCTCTTGAACGCGGTGTCTCCCACAGTCTTCAGGCTATTTTAGTGAATCTTGCCGTCCTTCTTTTGGTGATGGGCGCCGCGGCTCTCGCCTTTTTTGCAAAAAAACGCTTCCTCGTTCCCCTCTCGGTCATGTGCATTGTTGCCCTCGCCGGTGTGTCGGTGAAAAATATCGCGCACATACAAAGTGTTTTCAAAAAAACCACTGCCTACCACGAGCCGAAAGCGGCGGTTACAAATATCGACCCCATCGTCACCTTTTCCAAAACCGGCAGGAATGTTGTCGTGATCATGCTCGATCGGGCCATGAGCGCTTTCGTGCCCTCTGTTTTCGGTGAAACCCCCGGGCTTGCTGCACGCTACGACGGCTTCACCTACTATCCCGACACCCTCTCCTTCAACGGCAATACGAGCCTCGGCGCGCCTCCCCTTTTCGGCGGCTACGAATACACCCCTGCCGCCCTCACTGCCCGCAGCGACCGCGATATGGTTACCAAACACAACGAAGCCCTGTTGCTCATGCCCCGTCTGCTCAGCGATGCGGGATACGATGTTACCGTGGCAGACCCGCCCTATCCCAACTATAGCATCGTCGGAAAGGACCTTCGCATCTACGATGCCTACCCCCGCGTCAAGGCCCTCATCACCGATGGCGCCTACACCGATTTGTGGCTCCGGGAGCACGGGCTGACTCTCCCGACTCAAAGCGCTGTTTTGGAACGAAATATGCTATGGTATAGCCTGTTACGGGTGATCCCCCTGGCATTCCGCGCAGGCATCTATTTTCGCGGGGACTGGCTCTCCGCTGTCGGCAAGCAGCTCACCATTTTTCTGAACGCCTATTCCGTTCTCGACCTGCTCCCCCGCCTCTGTGCCGTTGCCGATGGTGCAGCCGAGGCTGACGCAGAGGGTAATGAAAAAGGGGCTGCCCTCATCATGGTAAATAACACCACCCATGATCCCGCCATGTGTAACGCCCCGGATTACCGCTTTTCTCTCGCTGCAAGCAACTACGGCACTGGCCCTCTTGCAAAGGAATCACCCTATCACGGGAGCGCCGCAGCCTACCACCGCTTGGCCGACTGGTTCGACAATCTCCGCGCAGAAGGCGTCTACGACAACACCCGCATCATCCTCGTCGCCGACCACGGCACGACTGAAAACTACGTCTCGAAACACTACCCCGGCGTTCCGAACATAGACAACTTCAATCCCCTGCTCATGGTGAAGGATTTTGACACCCACGGCCCCCTTAAAACCGATAATACCTTCATGACCAACGCCGACACGCCCTTTCTCGCACTGCACGGCCTGGTTTCTCCCCTGGTCAACCCCGCCACCGGCGCCGAAATCACCGCCGCAACGATTGCCGAAGCAAAAAGCCTCCCCCTCTATGTCGCGGTTCTCAGCAGCGATAGTACCGGCTATCCACAGGCTCTCGCGCCCCGTCTCGATCCCGGCAGCGACTACTACGTTCACGGCAATATTTTTGATCCCGGTAATTGGGAGAAGGTGGAGGTTTCCCGGTAAAATGATCGGTCAATTCTTTTACACCCTCATCATCTCCCCCCTGGTGCAAATCATCGAAGTTTGTTACCTCGTTACCTTTTGCATTTTTCACAATAGCGGCCTCGCCCTCTGTGCCGTCAGTCTGGCCGTGAGCGCCCTCACCTTGCCCCTGTACTTTATGGCGGAAAAGTGGCAGCGTCTGGAACGGGACACCCAAAAAGCCCTCGCCCCGAAGATCACCAAGATAAAATCTGTATTCAAGGGTGATGAGCAATACCTCATCCTGTCCACCCTTTACCGTCAAAACCACTACCACCCCCTCTATGCCCTGCGCTCCAGCATCGGTTTGCTGATTCAGGTGCCGTTCTTCATTGCCGCTTACTCCTACCTTTCGCACCTCGATGCCTTGAACGGGGCGTCCTTCGCCTTTATCCGCAACCTCGGCGCCCCGGATGCCGCCTTCACGGTTCCATTGGGGAACGGCGTTTTCCCGGTGAACCTGCTCCCCATCGCCATGACCGCCGTCAACATCGCCGCCGGGGTGATTTACACCAAAGGTTTTTCGCTAAAAGAAAAGGTACAGCTTTTTGCTATGGCGGCGCTCTTTCTGGTGCTGCTCTACGGCTCTCCTGCGGGGCTTGTCCTCTACTGGACGCTGAACAACGTGTTTTCCCTGGTAAAAAACTGCCTGCAAAAAACCAAACACGACCAGGGCAACTGGTTTTCCACGGCAAACCGGCAAAACACTGCGGCCGGGGGCAGCGGCCTCACCCCAAAGATCATCAACGACTACGCCATCCTGGACCTCCTCCCGGCACTCACCGCCCTTACTGTCGACAGTCCCGGCACCTACACTGCCTTTTATGCTCATCTCACCCACGACCCCATCTTCTTCCAGGCGCCGGACTACACCCCCCAAGACAGGGTGACCAATCGCGGCAGCGGCCCCTTCGCGGATGTCAACCGCTTCCACACCCACGTCGCAACTTTTGCCCTATTGGCCCATTATTTCCGCTTCCTCCAGGACAAGGGCGTCTACGATAACACCCGCATCATCATTGTCGCCGACCACGGCCGCGGCTCCGATCCCTTTAGCGAAAACATCCCCCTCCCAAAAAACGGGCGCCTCCAATCCTTCAACCCCCTGTTCATGGTGAAGGACTTCCAGAGTGAAGAAACGAGAGACCAGGGCGTGCCGCCCCTTTCCCTCGCGCTCCCTTTCTCCCGCGACGACACCTTCATGACCAACGCCGATGTACCCCGCATCGCCCTCGCCGGCATCGCGGAGAACCCCCGGAACCCCTTTACTCAAGCGCCCC
>BOBW01000022.1 GCA_026002595.1 Spirochaetia bacterium
TCCAACGTTGCCTTTAACCCTGCCGACATGCCTTTTTCGTTTGCCATTTGTTTTCGAGCATTTTCTATGAGTTCTTGTATGTCTATCTTTTGCTTGTTAATTCCCCTTTCCCTTCCCTCGTTTTAGTATACCCTATGCGCTTGATCTTTGTGAAGTGGTTTATGGCTGAATGGTTACGATTTTTTTTAAATTAAAAAAATGGAACAAAAAGAGACCATTTATAGTGATGAATTTTCAGTTTATATTACTATATAAATCATATTTATCTATTTCAACCTAAATGACAAACAGTTTTTTTTATCTATACAAGAGGAAAGTTTTTGTACTGTGAGGGAATAAAGACCCGGCCAAAGAGTTTTGTACCAGTTTGGCCGGGGGACTCGTCAAGGCAAACATACAATATAACTATAAATAAATGTTAACCAAAACGTTCTTGCAGGGTATCCTGTAAAATTTTGGATAGACTTAAGCCTTCAAATTTTGCTTTGTCATCCAGCCAGCGGGGTATACTGATGGTTCGTTTCACCGCATGGGCGTCTTTTACATCAGCACAAATATAATTGATAAATTCACCTTCCTTTTCTCTATAAGCCTCCTTTAATGTGGCCTTGGGAATTTCTTGGCCTTCATCTTCAAGATACCGTATCCACTGCGCTAAAGCGGACTGCGCCATATACATAGACTCGTTCAGAGTCTTCCCTTCACTAATGCATCCCGGCAAATCGGGAAATGTAATAGTGTAACTTCCATCGTTGTTAAGATGAAAGATTGCAGCATATACATATGCCATAAATTGCGTTCTCCTCATCGAAGTAACCCCCACCTGTCAACGAGACAGAGGGCTTTGTCTAGCCATAAATTGCGTTCCCCTTACCATAATACCAGCCACCGTCCAGCGGGCGGGAAGGTTTCAACCTTCTATTTCACTTTCAATTCTCCTGAATAGGGAGAATGCAGGTCCCTTTTTCAGGTCTGATGATCATTTTCTTTATCTTTGAGATGATCATCTTCTGCATTACATCTTGATAGAACGCTAGTCTCTTTTGCAGGTTCGATGTTCTTCTTCGGTTTTACCTGTAGAACACTGGTCCCTTTTACGGTTCAGATGTTTTCTTTCCGTTTTACCTCCTGGCAGCCTGCTCAAATTTCATTTTTTTATGCCGGCAGCCTTTAATATCGCCTTGGCTGTATACTCGTTAATCTCCGAATGATTTGGTACCTGAACGGACCGGGAACCTTCTTTTTCAAATATTTCATGATCCCCTGACCTAACCCGGTGAAAACCAACTGCCTCCAACTGTCGAACCAACTCCCGCTTTTTCATAAAACGTTCCCCCTATGGGTCTGGTAAATAACGTATACACTTTCATGATATACACCTCGCCAAATTAAATTTGGTCATCTAACTGGCCATTTTTTTCTCCGTTTAACATACTCACCTGCCTTATATTTGTATTATAAGGTGGTATCTTACGTAAGTCAAGTAAATTTTTCAATTTTTTTCTTTAAAAGTATCATTGTTCTTTGTAATGTACCTTACAAATCTTACATCCGGCTGTTCAATGACACGCTGGAACGGGGTTTCAGTTCTTTCTCGTAGATCCGTTTTTTCTTTTTCTCGGCTTTTCGATACCGCCTCCGTGCCAGGCAGCCGATCCCTATGGTTAGATTTAGCGTGAGGCTATGCAGGTACTTGACTAACAATCGTATAATTTATAATATTTTATCGTGAACAGGTTTCAATAACCTTCGGTTTTGGAACTCAGTCCCCGGTTGTGTAATGGTAGCACGGTAGACTCTGGATCTGCTTGTGGGGGTTCGAATCCTCCCTGGGGAAATGCAAAAAACTGCGTTTTTTGCTTACTCCTTTGTGTAAAAAAGATTGTGGAGAAAAATCCAACGGATTTTTCTCCAACGTATTCAAAAACCTTGAGGTTTTTGAATACGAGGCCCCTTCGTCTAATGGTTAGGACAAAAGATTCTCAATCTTTAAACAGGAGTTCAATTCTCCTAGGGGCTAATGGCGGTAGCGGGAACTCTTGACAGGCTGGCCTATGAGTTGCCCATGGAAGAACGTCAGGATCTTCTGGAAAAACTTAAGGCCCAATCCAATATATCCTCTGAGCCGCTGTACGAAGCGCAGGGGGAAGGCGCCCCTGTTGCCGCCCTTGAGGAACAGTACGCCAAACTGCCCTGGTATTACCATCTTTATTACTTTTTTTTGAGCTTTTTTAAGAACAAGGCACCCATGCGGATCTATGGGGATACCCTGGTGTCCCATCTGGGGCGGGAGATCGACGCCGCCTTTCCCGGCCTCTACGATTACCAGAAGGGAAATTTGCAGGGTGAATTTTACCAGCTCCTTTCAGCTTTAAAGGAAGCGGCCCGGTTCTTTTTTGAGGCCCTGGATCTCAGCATCAACCGGGACCGGGGGGCCTTTTACGCCTTTCTGGGTTCCCTGGAGATGGGCGGGACCCATGAGCGGCTTCAAACCGAAACGGACCCGAAAAATATAGCCCAAAAATTCCCCGGTATAGCGGAGGCCGAAATCCGGCAGGCCGGCCTTCGCGCAATGGAAGACGCCTTTGCGGCAATAGGTGAGGATGAGCGGGATACCATGTATTGCAATGCCCGGTCCCTGTATTGCCTCAAGGAACTTTCCTCTTTTTTGTTTGACCGGGTGCTCATGACCTTCGGCCCTGCCGATACAGGACACGGACCGGATGCCGCTCAAATCTGTTCCGTGTATACGGTGATGGAGATGCTGGGCTCCCTTAACAACATCCTCTTTTCCCTCCGGGACCCGCCCCCCCTTACCCTGCTGGAATCACTTTTCATCTTTATGCTGAAGGACAAGTCCGCGGCGCCGGGCTTTGATACGGAACAGGAAATCCAAAACCTTCTTCATCGGGCGGAAAGGGCCGTGATCATCATCCGTAATTTCAACCGGCATATTCCTCTTACCAAAATACTTCGCTGCGGGGGCCGGAATATGTCCCTCTCCCCCAAAATCGTATCCGGCGGGGAGGACTGGTTTGCGGTGTACCGGGACTACTGGAAGCGGCGTGTCGAGGAACAGCTTGCCGCATACCAGCTGGCCCGCCGCCGCCAGGGCATACTCAATTCCTTTCAGAATTTTTTTAAAGGCGCGGAGTCCAGGCAGCTGTCTGTCGCCGCCGGCGGGGTTCCCCTGGAGAGCGAATTTGCCCTTTCCTTTCTGCGGACCTTTCACGGAACTCTCTTTATGGGGGATATAAACCGGGTTTTAAAGCCCATCATGGATGAGGGGAAATTCTACAAGCCGGAGACCCGGGCCAAATTTATTCAGGCCTGCCATGATCTTATGAAGATTGAGGATGACATTCGGGCACTGGAAGCAGGGATAGCCCCTTCCGGGGAATACGGAAAACGGTATACTCTTGTTCAGCAGGATATGTCGTCCCTGATGGCAAAGCAGCGGAAGATCCAGATGGTAACCGATGAGGCTGCCATGGAGGCGGAAAAAATCATCGGCCGCGTCCGGGATGCCGCTGCGGTCATGATCAGCATTTTGAAGGGTATTTTGAAGAAGGAGCCCAGGGGCAGGAATGAATTTCTGGTCAACCTGGCGGATTTCATGGGTGAGGGAAGTACCTTTGCCGCGGACATCGCCGGTGTGATTCAGCAGTTTGAACGGGTCCTGGAGCTTTTGGACGATATTGAGGCAATGGAACGCGGGAGCACTTAAATGTACGATTACAAGAACCCCTGGAAGGTCCGTATCGCGCGGGCCTTAAACCGGGTGATGCAGGATGCAGGTATTGAGGGGACGGTTGAACCTTCCCGGATAGTGGCCGAGATTCCCCCTAACCCTGAGTTGGGCGATTTGGGCTTCCCCATGTTCAGCTTCGCCAAGCTTCTGCGGAAGGGGCCGCCCCAGATCGCGCAGGCCGTCGCTGAGGCACTTGCGGCGGAAACGGTGTCAGGCACCTTTGCCGCTCAAGGCCCCTACCTCAATGTCCGCCTTAACCGGGGCGAAGCCGCCGCTGCGATCCTCGCCGAGGCCCTTGCGGAAGGGGGCGCCATTGATAAGCCCGGTGAATTTGCCTTCGGCCGCCCCGGTTCTCTGGCAGGGCAGCGGATCATGGTGGAATTTTCCAGCCCCAACACCAATAAGCCCCTCCATCTGGGGCATCTCCGCAATGATGTGCTGGGAGAAAGCATCTCCCGGATTCTCGCAGCCTGCGGGGCCGATGTCCGCAAGGTCTGCATCATCAACGACCGGGGGGTCCACATCTGCAAATCCATGCTGGCCTATCAGGAATACGGCGAAGGCAAGACCCCGGAATCGGAATCCCTCAAGGGGGACCACTTTGTGGGGGACTGGTACGTCCGCTTCAATACCATTTTTACCGAAGAAGCAAAGGCCCTTGAAAAAGAAAAGTGCCTAAAGAAGGAAGAAGCCGAAGCCCAGGCCCCCTCTCTCGCCAAAGCCCAGGACCTGCTCCGCAAATGGGAAGCCGGGGACGCGGCCACCGTTGATTTATGGAAAAAGATGAACGCCTGGGCCGTGGGCGGCATGAAGGAAACCTGGGACCGCACCGGCGTGTCCTTCGATCAGTTCTATTATGAGAGCCAGACATACCTCTTGGGCAAGGACGAGGTCCTCAAGGGTCTGGAAAAGGGCCTTTTTTACAAAAAGCCCGACGGGGCCATAGCGGTGGACCTGAGCGCGGAAAAGCTTGACGAGAAGGTGCTTATCCGCAGGGACGGCACTTCGATTTACATTACCCAGGACATCGGCACCGCCATCTTCCGCCACAAGGACTGGCCCTTTGACCGCCTGGTTTACGTGGTGGGTTCCGAGCAGCAGTACCACTTCAAGGTCCTGTTCACGCTCCTGGACAAACTGGGCTTTGAATGGGCCAAAAACCTCTACCACCTTTCCTACGGTATGGTGAACCTCCCGGAAGGCAAAATGAAAAGCCGGGAAGGCACGGTAGTGGATGCCGACGACCTTATCGACAGCCTGCGGGACATGGCCCTGAACGAAATCCGTGAAAAGGATCGGGAGGAGGCCGTGGGGGACTCCGCCGTTGTGGCGGAAAAAATCGCCCTGGGCGCCCTTCATTACTACCTGCTGCAGGTGTCCCCCACCAAGGACATGCTCTTTGATCCCAAAGAATCCCTGTCCTTCAACGGCAACACCGGTCCCTATCTGCAATACATGGGCGCCCGGATTTCTGCCTTGCTCCGTAAAGCCGAATCTTCGGGCGAGGTGTCAGGCACCGTTTTCAATGCGGAATTGTTAAGCGGCGACGCCGAGTGGGAACTGATCAAAACCCTGGCGGCCTATCCCGAAGCGGTAAGCGCCGCTGCCGCCGGAATGGACCCTTCGCTGCTGGCGGCATATCTCTACGAACTTTCCAGGACATTCAGCCGTTTTTACCACGACTGCCCCATCCTCAACGCCGAAGAAAGCGGCCTTGCCAGTGCCCGTCTGGCCCTGAGCCGGGCTGTGCTACGGGTACTGCAGGATGCGCTGCATCTGGTGTGTATACCGTTTCTGGAGGCCATGTAGCAGCCCACCATCTACAAGCATGGCGGCGGCTTTACTGTGGGGTAAGGGGCAAAAACGGGTGCCAATGACTCTATACAGACTGTGTGGAGATGGCGATCGGTACTTGACCTTTCCTCGCCCTTCATTGTATAACCTAAGAACTATTCGTTTTTGAAGGATAAAGACCTATGTACGCATTGGTAGAGTTTAAGGGTAAACAGTATAAGGCCGAGAAAGGCGCGGTTCTCAAGGTTGACAAGCTGGACGCCGAGCCCGGTTCAAGCATCAATATCGATTCGGTGCTCCTTGTTTCAAAGGGACCTGCCGAAGGCGGGTCCCCTGACACGGTAACCGTGGGCGCCCCCTATGTAAAGGGCGTTTCGGTGTCCGCAACGGTGGAATCCCATGGGAAAGACGGCAAGATCATTATCTTCAAGTATATGCCCAAGAAGGATTACCGCCGCAAGAACGGCCACCGGCAGCAGTATTCGGTCATCAAGATTGGGGACATTGTCGGGGCCTAAGCCCATTGGTGTATCCTAAATGATACGGATCGGCGCGGTTTTGGACAAAGCGGGGTTTTTGCGGTCCTGCAAAGTACAGGGCCATGCCGAAGCGGGAAAAGCGGGGACGGACATTGTCTGTGCTGCGGTTTCGGTTCTGCTCCGGACCGCCCTCAGAACCCTTTCCGGGCGGAAGGGGATCATTATCCGGGGGGGCGCGCCGGAACGGGGCCTCCTGTGGATGGAGGCGGATTATACTGCGGAGGGCAGGGAATTCCTTGCCGCTGCGGGGGCCTTTCTTATTGAGGGGCTCAAATCGGTTTCGGAAGATTACCCGGATTATTGTACGATGAAGATTACGGAGGAATGATATGGCACGTAAACGCGGCGGCAGCGGCGCTAAAAATGGACGGGATTCACAGCCCCAATACCTCGGAATAAAGGCCTCGGGCGGTTCCATCGTCAAGGCCGGGACCATCATCGCCCGCCAGCGGGGGACCAGGATTCATCCCGGCGCCAACGTGGGCTGCGGCGGGGATTATACCCTCTTTGCCCTGGCGGACGGGACGGTCAACTTCTCCCAGCGCCGGGGGCGGAAACTCGCGTCAGTCCTTGTCGCAGAATAAATTTGCCGACGAAGCGCTGATCGAAGTGAGTTCCGGCTCGGGCGGGAACGGCTGCGTAGCTTTCCGCCGGGAAAAGTACGTCCCCAGGGGCGGCCCCTCCGGGGGCGACGGCGGCAGGGGCGGGGCGGTGGTGTTTACCATACGCCGCAATTTAAGAACCCTGGCCCATTTACGGTACAAACAATCATTTAAAGCGGAAAATGGTCACGATGGGGAAGGTTCCGGCCGTTACGGCAAAAATGGGACCGATATCGTCATACCCTTGCCCCCCGGCTCGGTCTTAAAAGATGTCGATTCAGGGGATATTATCCGGGACTTCGGCAAAACCCCCCAGGATTTTCTTTTTTTGAAGGGCGGCAACGGCGGCTGGGGGAACATCCACTTCAAGTCATCGGTGACCCAGGCCCCCCGCAAGGCCCTGCCGGGAAAACCCGGCGAACAGGCGCGGCTCCGGGTGGAGCTGCAAATTATTGCCGACATCGGCCTCGTGGGCTTCCCCAATGCGGGGAAATCTTCTCTGCTTGACCGCTTTACCAACGCCCGGCCCAAGATCGCCCCTTATCCCTTTACCACCAAAATCCCCAACCTGGGGGTCCTTACCCTCGACGACCGGGACATAATCATCGCGGACATTCCCGGCCTTATCGAAGGGGCCTCCGAAGGGCACGGCCTGGGCATCCGTTTTCTCAAGCACATCTCCCGGACCTCGGCACTGGTCTTCCTCGTGGATTTATCGGATGATAATTACCTGGAAGCCTTTGATATCCTCTGCCGGGAGCTTGAGGCTTTTTCCCCGGAACTGTTGGAAAAGCCCCGTCTCTTATTGGGCAGCAAAACCGACCTTGAGAATATCGAAGATCGGCTCAAGAAGCTTGCCGCCAAATACCCCGGTGAAAAAATCCGGGGCATCTCGGTGTTTACCGGGGACGGCATTACCGAACTGGGCTGGGACCTGCTGGAATTGGCGGCTTCCGTGCCTGAGCTTGAAGCGGATGCCTCGGCATCTGCCGGGAGCGAAGCGGAGACCGATGCCGCGGATATGGAAGCCGAGATCGAAGAAATTGAATTCGATGAGGCCGATGCGGCGGTCTTACCGGCGGGGATACCGGTATCGGTTGGAAAAGCGGAACTTCCAGCTTCCTGGACTCCTTTGGAGTCCAGCCCCCCGGAGGATTAGAACGTGAGACTGGCAATCCTTGGGGGGAGTTTTAACCCCGTGCACATTGGCCATCTTTTTTTAGCGGACGCGGTGCTTTCAGCCTTTGGCTATGACCGGATCATCCTTGTACCCGCATTCCAGTCTCCCTTCAAACAGGGGGCAACCGGGGGCTCTCCTCAGGATCGGCTGGACATGCTTGCCGCGTCTATCCCCGGAGATCCCCGCTTGGGCATCGACAATTGTGAGATAAAGCGGGAAGGGGTGTCCTATACCATTGATACCATCGCGGACATTACCCGCCGTTACCGGCCGACGGGCAAGCCGGGGCTCATCCTGGGGGATGACCTCTCAAAGGACTTCCCCAAGTGGAAAAGTGCCGATGAAATTACCGCCCAGGCAGACATCATCATTGTCCGGCGGCTCCTTTCCGGGGACGGGGATTATCCCTATCCCAATTCGCAGCTGAAAAACGAAGTGATGGAGGTTTCCTCCGCCCTGGTCCGGGAACGGATCAGTGAGGGGAAAAATTGGCGCTGCCTGGTACCCCCTGGGGCGCGGACCATCATTGAGGACCGCCGGCTTTACGGCTTGCAGGAGGCCGGTTCTGCAATTACCCAGGCCCTCATCGTTGAAATGGAAGAGGCTGCCCGGCGGGTACTGAATTCGGCCAGATTTCACCATTCCCGGAACACCGCCCTCCTTGCATCAGACCTGTGCCGTCATTTTGGGCTCGATCCCAAGGCAGGCTACCTTGCGGGGATAAGCCACGATATGGGGAAGCCCCTGGATGAAGATGAACTCCTGCGCTTGTCCAAAGCCGATGGGGAGGGCATATCGAAACTGGAGCAGAAGAAGCCCAACCTGCTCCACGGCAGAGCCGGCGCGGTGCTGCTGAAGGAGCACTACGGCATCCGCAATCAGGATGTGCTGGACGCGGTAAAGTACCATACCACCGGGAACGCCGCCATGGGCCTCCTGGCAAAGGTTCTGTACATCGCCGACAAGATTGAAATTTCACGGGAAGGGGTTGATCCTGCCCTGCGGGACTTCAGCGCCTGCGGCGGGACCGAACAGGACCTTGACCGGCTCTTTGGAACGGTTTTGAATGAAACCGTGGCGTGGCTGCGCTCAAGGGAGATGGACATTTCCGAGGGAACCCTCCGTCTGCTGGACCTTATAGAAAAGAGAGGACTCCGGTGAGAAGATCAAAAATTGACCCCAGCGTCTTTCTTTTGGCCGCTATTGTACTCCTCCTGATTGGGGGGATATTTTTTACTGTTTTTGCCCTCCGCTCTGACCCCATCGAGGAGGCCCTTTCGGGGGATCGGGTTATCAACACCCTGTTTATCATCGAAAAGGACGGCAAACCCCTCAGTTCCTATGTGCTGATGTACTATCCCGCCACCAGGCGGGCGGCAATCTTCGATATTCCCGGCGACCTGGGGCTCATCATCCAGCGGATCAACCGGGTTGACCGGATCGATACCCTCTACGAGGGCCAGCGGCTTGCCGGTTTCAGGAATGAGGTTGCCGGCCTTCTGGGGGTGGAGATCAATTTTTCAGTGGTTATTGATGAAGAAAATCTGGGCAAGGTGGTGGATATCCTTGAAGGGGTGGATATTTTTATCCCCTCTCCGGTGGAAAGCTTCGACGAAGGGGCCCTCATCCTGTTCCCCTCCGGCATGGTCAAGCTGGACGGCGACAAGGCCCGGCTCTATATCACCTATGAGCTCTCCGGTGAGGACCGGGAAGTGGCGGCCTTCAGGCGGCAGCGCTTCTTCCTGGGGCTGGTCAAAAGGCTGGGGGAAATGAATGGGGCCCTCAAAAATACCCAGGTGGACCCCCTGTACCAGTCCCTGATCAGCTTCAGCATGAACCGCCATACCCGGCTCCGTCTTTTTGATGAACTGAGCGGGATCGACACAGACCGGACCAATATTCAGTCTGTGGACGGGAATATCCGGGAAGTTTCCGGCCAAACCCTGCGTTTCCCCCTGTATGACGGAAATTTGATCAAGGAAATTGTGCGCCAGTCCCTGGGCAGCCTTACCCGGCAGGTGGAGGGCAGCCTTTCCGAACGGGTCTTTACCGTGGAAGTGCTCAACGGCACCCCCACCAACGGCCTTGCGGGACGGACCGCGGAACTTTTGCGGGGTTTCGGGTATGATGTGATCTCCATCGGGAATGCGGACAACACCGACTATGAACGCACCGAAATCATCGACCGTTCGGGCTTTGAGGATGTGGTAAAAATCTTTGGGGAGATTATCCGCTGCGGGAACATCCGTTCCGAGGTCTCCGTTGATAATCTGGAAAATTTGGAAAATCCTGATATTGAACTGAATATACAGAATTTGGAATACCGGTCGGACTTTACACTCATTATCGGAAGGGATTTTAATGGACGATATGTCACAGGCGGCTGATTTGGCAATAGCCCTGGGGGAATTACTCCGGGACGCGCGGGGAGGGAACGTGGCGGTAATGGATCTGCGCCCCCTCAACGGCTGGACCGATTTTTTTGTCCTCGCCACTGTAACCAGCGGCGCCCACCTTTCAGGGCTGGAACGGCATGTCAAGGATTTTTCCCGGGAAAGGGGCATAGAAATCCTCAGACGATCCCGCAAGCCCGTTGCAGATGACGAGTGGTGCCTTATCGATCTGGGATACATCGTTGTCCATCTGATGACCGAAAAGACCCGTGCCTTCTATGAACTGGAACGGCTCTGGGACACCGCCCCGATTATATTCCGCGGGACGGCCTCGGCGTGAATTGCTAAAACCCGAAGGGTTTTAGCATCATTCGTCAAAGTCGTCGTAGTCCACGTCTTCTTCATAATCGAAGTCGTCTTCGTCCTCATCTTCAAACTCTTCGTCATCGTCGTCGAAATCATCATCCTCGTCATCGAAATCGTCGTTGAAGTCGTCTTCCATATCGTCGAAATTGTCTTCTTCGTCGACATCGTCCTCTTCATCGTCATCGCTGAAGGCAAGAAAAGGGAAGGGGGTGGGGCTGTCCCCGGCAAAGGGGGTACCGGTAATGGGCATTAATGCGAGCTCCTCCTCCGGGAATATCCCGTTTGCGGAATCTCGTTGGGTATTCATGGTCTCGTAGGGAACCATAGTTTTCTCCATATTGATGTGTTTACTATTGAAACATAAGGGAGAGTTTCAGTATCTGTCAACTAGTTTCTGCATTCTAATGAATATTTTTTCTTTTCAGGGCGAATTTAGTATGGCTGTCTTTACAAAAATCTGTTTTATCCTATACTAACTTTCTATTATATGTCTAATCTGTTGGAAATTAAGGCCCCCTGCAAGATCAATCTGCATCTGGGGGTAGGGGAGCGCCGTGCGGACGGGTTCCATGATCTCAGGAGTATCTTTGCGGCCCTGGATTTTGGGGATACCCTGGGCTTTGAGCTTTTTGGGGACAATGGTTTTTGTGATATTGTGACGGACTGGAAGGTTCCGGCGTTGCCGGAAGACTCGGCGCAGATCCCCTTGGAAAAAAACATTGTCCATAAGGCGGTATCCCTCTACCGGTCCCGGACGGGCTTTAACCGGGGCCTGCGTATATACCTTGAAAAGCGGATTCCCCTGGGCGGGGGATTGGGGGGCGGTTCCTCCGATGCCGCTTCGGCCCTTATTGCCCTGAATGCCCTTGCGGGGGACAGGCTTTCCCCCTCCGAAATGAAGGAACTGGCGGAACAGCTGGGGAGTGATGTCCCCTTTTTTCTGAGCAGCGGCACGGCCTGGGTGAGCGGCCGGGGGGAATATATAGAACCTTTGTCTGTGCCCGCTGATTTAGCCGTAGTACTGGTTAACCCCGGTTTTCCCAGCGCTACCGCGGAAGCCTTTAAGCAGCTGGACCTGTGGCGGGGTCAGGGCGGCGCAAAAACGGTGCCTGTCACCATTTTAGATGATGCGCTTAAATGCGCCCTGGCCGGTCATCCCAAAGATTGGCCCTATGGAAATGATTTCTTGCCGGTTTTTTTGGCCGGGAAAGAGGCAAAAGCCTATGGGGATATTATTTCCCGCTTAAAGTCCCTGGGGGCGGATTTTTCCGGGCTCTCCGGCGCAGGTTCAACCTGTTTCGGAGTCTTTACCGAGGGAGAAAAGGCGGAACAGGCAGTGAAGATACTGAAGGATAAATGGAAATTCGTCGAATTAACGTTTTTCCTTGCGCGTTCGGCGGTTGCGGTATTAGAATGATATGTAACTGACGAGGGCAAAAGGAGTGCGCCATGGAAATAACTGACATTAGGGTACGCAAAGTGGCCGGTGAAGGTAAATTAAAGGCGTATGTGACGGTTACATTTGATGATTGCTTTGTGGTGCATAACGTTAAAATCATCGAAGGGAAGACCGGCGTGTTCATTGCCATGCCGAGCCGGAAGACCAGGGTCGGGGAATATAAGGATGTGGCCCATCCGATTCACCCTGAATTCCGCGCCGAGTTGCAGCAGAAAATTCTGGACAAATACGATTTCGGCAACGGGCCGGAAGATCTCTCCGTTGAAATATAAGATGAGGCTTTTTCAAAATTGTAATTTTGAAAAAGCCTCAGATACTTGAGCTTTTTTAAAATCTCGGTTACTTTAAAGGAACCTTATCTGCCGGATAAGGGGTGTTGTTTTTTGGCTATACCAGTTGTTTTTAATATTGGGACGTAGGCAAGCGGTAAGCCACCGGGTTTTGATCCCGGCATTCACAGGTTCGAACCCTGTCGTCCCAATTGTACTATTTTGAAGGAGAGCATAATGAGTCAGGTAGTTTTAGCGGCCCGGAACCGGGCCGGAAAGGGATCAGCGGAAGCCCGCCGTATCAGGCGCGGCGGCCGTATTCCGGCGGTATTGTACGGGCGGACCGGTCAGGCTGTGGCCCTCGATCTTGACGCCCTTGAATTTGTCAACAAGGCCAAAAATGTTTCCGAAAGTACCATTGTAAAGGTGGAAGTTGACGGGAAATCCTATGACGCCTTTGTAAAGGATACCCAGCGGGATATCGTTGCCGGCAGCATCCTCCATGTGGATTTTTATGAGGTGGAAAGCGGCGTGGCCCTGCGGGCCAGGGTTTCCGTCCATGTCCATGGAACTCCCATCGGCGTCCGTGAGGGCGGGGTTCTTGAATCCCCCCTCCACGATATTGAGGTGGAATGTCTGCCCAAGGACCTTCCTGAGCGGATCGATGTGGATATTTCCGCTCTCAAGGTGAACCAGTCCTTCCATGTCCGGGATATTGTCCTGGGTGAAGGGGTTACGCTTCGGTCCAACCCCGATCAGGTTGTTGCCTTGGTGAAGTTCGCCCGGGAAGAGGTTGTTGCGCCGGTGGCCGAAGAAGCTGCGGCTGCCGCCGCCCCGGCCGCAGGCGCTCCCGCTGCCCCCGGAGCAGCCCCTGCCGCCGCAGCCCCGGCTGCGGAAGCCAAAAAAGCGTAATTCTGCCGCGCTTGGGGTGCGGAAGTTTTTATTGTCCATGAAAAAACGGCCCTCAAGCGCACAAAAAGCTCTTGGGGGCTTTTTTTATGGATAATCCCTTTGAGTCCGCTGTTGCCGCCGGTCTTGGTTCCAGTCCGCCGGGGGCGGTATTTCTTGCCGCCGTATCCGGGGGGGCGGATTCTACCGCCATGCTTGCGGCCCTCGTCCGGATTCGGAAAATTCAGAATTTCACCCTTCACTGTATTCATATTGAACATGGCATCAGGCCGATGGAAGAAAGCCGGGGGGATGCCGAAGCGGTCCGTTCCCTTTGCCGGGAACTGGATGTCCCCTGTAAGGTGGTGTCCATCCCGCCGGGGCTTATCGCGGAAACCGCAAAGCGCTCCGGTCTGGGGATAGAGGCTGCCGCCCGGCAGTACCGTCACCGCGCCTGGCAGCATGAGGCGCGCCGCATCAAGGCCGCTACGGTCCTGGTGGCCCACACCCGTGACGATGCCCTGGAGACCGTTCTGATGCGGGTCCTCCGGGGCTCAGGACCGGCGGGATTGGCCGCCCTGCCCTTGGTCCGGGGCCTTATTCGCCGCCCCTTGCTGCGTCTAAGCCGCGCCGATGTGCTCCGCTACCTCGAAGAGCGGGGCATCCCCTACCGCATTGATTCCACCAACCAGGACAATCAGTACCTCCGTAACCGTATCCGTAACCGGCTTATCCCCCTTTTGGACGAACTCTTTCCCCACTGGAAAAAAGGCGTAGCCGCCATGGCGGAAACCCAGAGCCTGGCCGCGGCCTTTCTTGCCGCTGAGGCCCGGCAGCGGGTGGTTTGGGAACCCCTGCCGGAACAGCCGGCAGCGCTGCAAACCAATGCGGAAATTTTTTTTGCCCAGAGCGGTATCATCCGGGAGGAGGCCCTCTTCCAGGGGATAGACGCCTTCAAGGTTCTTTTGAAAGAGACCGGCCGCGGAGATATCGAAAATGCCGATGATGGACTTGCGGGAAATGTCCCGGTAAAACGTTCCAGTCTCCGGCTTTTTGCTGCTGCGGGAGAAGCGCCACAATCCGTTCCCCTCGTGCTGGATCTGGGTTTTTGCCGAATCGGCGTGAAAGGCCCCAATATTGTGATTGAACCGGGCAAAAATGAGGTTTGGGAGGCGGGTTTTTCGCTGTTGATCAAAGAGCCGGGAATATATAAACTTGAAAACGATATTGTTTCGGGATTTTCCCTTGAAGTGCGCCCTTTTAAAGTGCGGGAATCGGCGGCTCTGAGCGCCGGGAAAGAGCGGGCAAATGGGTTTTACGCCGCGCTTCCCCTGGTTCTGCGGCCCGCTTTTAATGATGATTTTATCATTTTGAAGACAGGACAACGGCTTTCCCTCGCCGATGTACGGGGCAGAACGGAATTTAAGAATGGCGCCCTAATAAGCGCCGCAGTTGATTGCCGGGGAGTTGCTGCCTTTATCGGCACAGGTCCCGATGGAACGATACAGGTACTACGCAGAGAAGATGAGCCTGCCGGGGATTCCGGGGACCCTTCCTTTTTTGTGGCGCTAAGCCATAACCATACCGGGGGTATTGATGCCTAACGATCAGAATGACAAGACGCCGCTGCCGCCTCGCCCGAATTTGCAGGGAGGACGGCCCAATCGTTTTGCCCTGATTTTCTTTGTGCTCATGGTGGGCCTCTTTGTGGCCTATTTTTTCAGGGGCGATACCGCCGCGGTACGGAACATCCGTTATTCGGACTTTATCCACTACCTGGACCAGAACCAGGTGGAGTCGGTCACCATCCGCGATAACAACACGGTTGATATTTTTCTCAAGGGCTCTTCCGGGGCCGATGCGGTTCCCATGAGGACCCTGATTCCCTATCAGGACCCCGGTCTGCTGGCGAGCCTCCGGGAGAAGAACATCAACGTTTCCGGGGCTGTCACCGGGATCACCCCCATGCGGCTGTTGCTGGAGTTCCTCCCCTGGATCATCGGTTTCGGCTTCATCTGGTTTATGATGCGGAACATGCAGGGCACGGGGAACAAGGCCTTTCAGTTCGGCAAGAGCCGGGCCAAGCGCTACCACGAAGAGGGCAAAAAGGTCAGTTTTGCCGATGTGGCAGGCCAAAAAGACGCCAAGTATGAGCTTGAAGAGGTGGTGGCCTTCCTCAAAAATCCCCAGAAGTTTACCAAGATGGGCGCCCGGATTCCCAAGGGGGTGCTTTTGGTGGGGATGCCCGGAACCGGCAAGACCCTGATGGCGCGGGCAGTGGCGGGGGAGGCCGGGGTGGCCTACTTCCACATGTCAGGCTCGGATTTTGTGGAGATGTTTGTGGGTGTCGGGGCCAGCCGGGTCCGGGACCTTTTTGAGCAGGGCCGCAAGAGCGCCCCCTGCATTATCTTTATTGATGAACTTGACGCGGTGGGCCGTACCCGTGGGGCCGGTTACGGCGGCGGCCACGATGAGCGGGAGCAGACCTTAAATCAGCTTTTGGTTGAAATGGACGGCTTTGATTCCAAGGACGGGGTGATCATTTTGGCGGCGACAAACCGCCCGGACGTGCTTGACCCGGCGCTGCTGCGGCCCGGCCGCTTCGATAGGCAGGTGGTGGTGGCCATGCCCGACATCAAGGAGCGGGAGGCTATCCTCCAGATTCACTCTTCAAAGATTCCTCTGGGGCAGGACATCGATCTTTCCCGCATCGCCCGTGCCACGCCGGGGATGAGCGGCGCGGATATCGCCAATTTGGTGAACGAGGCGGCCCTTTATGCGGCCCGCCAGGACAAGCCTGCGGTGGAAATGCCCGATTTTGAGGAAGCCCGTGACAAGATCCTTATGGGGGTGGCCCGGACGACTCTGGTAATCTCCGACAAGGAGCGCCGGATGACCGCCATCCACGAAGCGGGGCACACGGTGCTTCACTATTTCCTTAAAAACGCCGATCCCCTCCATAAAGTCACCATCGTGCCCCACGGCCGGGCACTGGGTATGGCCATGTCCCTCCCCGAAGAGGACAGTTACAGCCGCACCAGGGGCTGGATCGAGGACCGGATCGTGATCTGTTACGGCGGCTGGATTGCGGAAAAGCTTTTCTACGATGAAACCACCACCGGCACCAAGCAGGACATCCAGCAGGCCAGCGAAATGGCCCGCCACATGGTCTGCGAGTGGGGTATGGCGGAAGAGGTGGGGCCCATCGCCTACGGTCAGGAGGATGAGCCCATCTTTATCGGGAAGGAAATTGCCCGGCACAAGGACTATTCGGAGGATACTGCCCGGAAGATTGACCAGGCGGTAAAGGAAATCCTCGACAGGTGCCGGCAAGCCGCCCAAAGCATTTTGGAAGCCCACAAAACGGAACTGGAAAAACTTGCCGATGAGCTTATGGCACGGGAAACCCTGATAGATGATGAGGTGCGGGCAATTCTGGGTCTGTCCCCACGGGAAGATAACCATTCTTTTGTGCCCGGTAAAGATGAAACTCCTGGCGCCCAGCCTGCGGAGCCCGGTCCTGCGGGAAACTGATATGTTACGCAGGCTGCTGCCCATCCTGCTGATGCTTATCCCGGCTGTTGCGGGTTTTTCCCAAACAGGGACCGGGGTTTCTACCGCGGCGGCGGAGTTGTATACCGCATGGGCGGAGCAGGCCATAAATGACGGCCGCTGGCCCGAGGCCCTTGCCATTCTGGAACGGGGCGGGGATTTTGCCGATGTGTCATCGGATATTTCGTTTCTCCTTGCAAAGGCCCGTTACCACGAAAACAGCCCCTCCGGCGCAGTGCTTGAGGCATTGCGGCGCGGCTTCGAGGCTCTGCGCTGGACAAAATACTCCGCCGCAGAGGCCCGGCTTTTGGAAGCGGAAGTTTTGATCCGGCTGCGGAGCTTTACTGGGGCCCTCGAAGTCTTGTCAAAGGCTTTGGCGGGGGCCGATACCGAGCGGCTGCGGCTTCTGGCATTGAAGGGCTTTCCCGACAAAGTAGAATTCCGCCGCGTAATGGCGGAAACTCTGGACCGTTACCCCCGCGATCCCCGTCCGGTTGAAATCCTTTTTGCCTATGCTTCGGCTAAAAATCCTGAAGAGAATGACCTGGACCTGATTTCCCTTGCCCTGCAGCGGCTCCCCTATCTTTTGGAGGCCGCGCCTCATCTTGCCTATATGGCCGCCCCCTTTATCCGGGACACCGCGGAAGCCCGCCGCCTGGTGCAGGCCTACCGCGCCGTGGAGAAAACTGATCCCGCCTCCATTCCGGTAAGCCTCAACCTGGGCCTGATAGACGAAGCGCAGGCCATAGAAGAACTCTTTGCAGGCAGTGCGGCGGACCGGGTGATCAATAAGGACCTGATCCTTTTGGTCTGGGCTCTTCTCCGCAACCAGGAAGGCCGGGATATGTTTAAACGAAACCTTCTGGGCTTTTCCGGTGTTATTACGGAAGATGCCGACAGGGACGGCTGGCCCGAAACCCGTACATACTATCGGAACGGGGCCATAGAGGCTTATTTTTTGGATACGGATCAGGACGGCCTTACGGAACTGTATATCAATTTTGCCGCCGGGCTTCCTTTCCGCGCCGAACAGGTAATCGATGCTGAACCTGCCGCCGAAACTGCGGACCGAAGTTCCCCTCTGAAGCTATATATCGACTGGGAACAGTACCCGGCGGTGCGGCGGGCGGAGCTTGAGAGGACCGTCTATATTTCCCGGCCCGGTGAATTCCGCTATACCCCTGTCCGCTTTTCCGAGCTGACCGGGGGCGATGGGGAGCCGGGGCTCCGGTATCCCGAAGGGAATGTGCAGCAGTCTCGCCTTAGCCGGCGGACCCTTGTTTCTTTTGCCCTGCAGATAGAGCGGCCCAGCGCGGAATTTAAGGACGCCGTGGAAATTATCGATATGGAAAACGGCATCCCCTGGCGGGCAGTCGAATACCTTGCGGGCCGCCCGGTGGCGGTGACCGAATTTGTGCGGGGACAGAGGACTGTTCAGCATCTGGATATGGACCTTGATTCCCGGATGGAGACGGTGCGGCATTTCCGCAGCGATGGTTCCATTGAATCCGTCGAAAGTGATTGGGATGGCAACGGAACCTTTGAAATCGGGGAGCAATTTCTTCTTGATGGAAGTATAATCTATTCATGGGACACCAACGGGGATGGCCTTCGGGATCATTCCGAGACAAGGCAGGGGAATTAAGGTTAATGCGGCACAGGACTAAATCGAAATTTTTCTTCCTCTGCGGAGCATTGCTTCTTGCGTTTCTCCCCCTGTCCTGTTTGTCCTCTGCGACTCAGGAAAAACGGCTTGCCCCCCGCCGCCCTGCCAACGAATTCAGACTGGATGATATCCGCCGTCAGGCGGCCGAAGATCCCGCCCGGGCAATTCATCTTATTGGAGCGTACCGTGTTATGTATGTCCCCGAGGGGGCGGACGCCGAAGTCCTGGATACCCTGGAGGCGGATGCAGTTGAGAATTTGAAAAAGGCCCAGCTTGAGGCGATAAGCGGCGAACGCTGGGATGACGCCGCTTCCCTGGCCCGTTCCCTTGCGAGCCTGGGGGTCTCGGTGGAAAACACCGGGGATGAGCCTGATTTTGTCCTGGCCAACGCGAAAAAGCTTTTGAATGACGGGAATGATCTTGGGGCCTTTCTGGCGGCGGTCCGCGCCCACGGCCTGCGGCCCCTGGATTTTGAGGATGCCATCCTCTTCCTTGAACATGCGGTACAGGTCAGGCAGCGCCGGACTGCGGCTTTTTTCCTTGCCGCCGCGGAATCGTCATCTGAAAGTGAGGGTATTCCCGCGTCACTCAGGCGGTATGCCGAAGGGCGGGACAGCCCGCAGGATATGATAAAGGGGGTTGCCACGGTATTGGTGGACCGGGGCTACCGGATTGAAAAGGGCCGGGGTTACCGGGATCAGGTGCTGGGCTCCGCCTTTTTTGTGGATGCCTCCGGGCTTTTGATCACCAACTATCACGTTATTGAGAGTGAAGTGGACCCCTCCTACGAGGGCTATTCCCGGATGTTTATCAGGATGGGGGATTCCGCCAGCGCCCGTATTCCCGCAAAAGTAATTGGCTGGGACACGGCCATGGACCTGGCCCTTATCAAGGCGGAATTGAGTCCTGAATATGTTTTTTCCGTGGTAGACCGGGTGATTCCCCATGTGGGGGACACCGTATTGGCAATCGGTTCACCGGGGGGGCTTGAAAAGACCGTTACCTCGGGGATCGTTTCCACCTTAAGCAGGCGTTTTTTGCAGATCGGGGATGTGATCCAGATTGACGCTGCGGTGAACCACGGCAACTCCGGGGGGCCCGTGGTGGATCCCCTGGGGCGGCTGGTGGGAATTGTCTTTGCGGGAATCGAACAGTACCAGGGCCTCAACTTCGCCGTCCCTGCGGAACGGCTTGCCGCCGCCCTGCCGGCAATGATCCGGGGAGGGAAGGCGGAGCGGCCCTGGCTCGGGCTTACGGTGAGCGAAACCTCCGCCGGGGCGGAGATCATCTATGCCGCGCCCGCTACCCCCGCCTCGGACCAGCAGATCGCCGAAGGCTCCCTTATAAAAACCATTAACGGCGAAGCGGTAAGTGCTGCCCAGGGACTCCTTATTCCGGCGCTGCAGGACCTGCTCTACCCAACCCGGCCCGGGGAACTGGTTGCCCTGGAAACCGCCATCGGCAAAGACGGTGAAATCAGCCGCCGGGTTTTGATGACGGTCCCCCGCCCGGATGTTCCCCTGGCGAATGCGGCAAAGATTGACAGCCGGGAGCGGATGGCGGCGCCCCTCTTCGGCCTCATCCTGGAGCCTACGGTGGGCAAATCCTTTTCTCCCTCGTACCTGGTAAAAAAGGTCGTCCGGGGCTCCATCGCCGATGAGGCAGGGCTTTCCGAACAGGACCCGGTTTCCATCACAGGCTTCCGCGTCATGGAAAAGGACGGCTACGCCCTGATGGAGATCAACGTTAAGAAGCGCCGCATGGGCTATATGGAAACCACCATGCAGCTTCCGGCAGCCCTAGATTCGCCGGATACACTTTAGGGGGAAGGATGAAACAGACACGCAGCGTTTTTGCGGAATTGGGAATTTCGGAAGATGAAACGGACCGGCGCATCGGGGAATGCTGGCAGGCGATCTTTGAAGGTCCGGATCGCTTTTATTTTGAGGCTCCGGACAATACGGGTTTTATGACCGATACGGGCAATAACGATGCCCGCACCGAAGGCATGTCCTACGGGATGATGATGGCGGTTCAAATGGACCGGCAGGATATTTTTGACCGCATCTGGAAATGGGCGAATACCTTTATGCTGATGCACGAGGGAAAACATCGGGGCTACTTTGCCTGGTCCTGCAAGCTTGACGGGACCAAAAACGCCTGGGGGCCCGCTCCTGACGGGGAAGAATATTTCGCCATGGCCCTGTTTTTCGCCTCCGGCCGCTGGGGTGATGGCAAAGGTATCTACAACTATTCCGTGGAGGCCCGGAATCTCCTGACAACCTGTGTCCACCAGGGCAGCCGCGCCGGTGACCCGCCGGATTCCTGCCCCATGTGGGAAGCCTCGAACCACTTTATCAAATTTATTCCCGACTGCGGCTTTTCCGACCCCTCCTATCACCTTCCCCATTTTTATGAACTCTTTGGGGATCGGGCCGAACCGGCGGATCGTCCCTTCTGGAAGGAAGCGGCCCGTGCCAGCCGGGATTTTATCGCCCTCTCCTGCGATAAAAAAACCGGCCTTGCCCCGGAATACGCCGATTATGACGGGAGCGCCAATTCCAAGGGCCCCCCAACGGATCACGGCGATTTTTACAGTGATGCCTACCGGGTTGCCCTCAATATCGGCCTGGACAGCCTCTGGTTCGACCGCACCGAAGCCCTTTCCGCCGCAGCCGGGCGACTCCTTTCCTTCTTTGCCGACAAGGACAGCGCGGATTACCGGCGCTATAAAATTGACGGCGCCGCACTGGACGCCAAGGCCCTGCACCCGGTGGGGCTTATCGCCACCAACGCCGCCGCAGCCCCTGCGGTACTGGGGGCAAGCTCCCGGACAGCGGCAGAAAAGGCCGCCGCGGAAAAAGCGGTCCGCCTCTTTTTGAATACCCCGCCCCGGACCGGGGATCGCCGGTATTACGACAACTGCCTCTACTTTTTTTCTCTGCTCGTTTTAAGCGGCAGGTACAGGATTTATTAATGACAGACCCCCAATACACCCGCAACTTCTGCATCATCGCCCACATCGATCACGGCAAATCCACCTTGGCGGATCGGCTTATCCAGAAGGCCCGCCTGGTTGAGGACCGGGATTTTCAGGATCAGATCCTGGACAACATGGACATTGAGCGGGAGCGGGGGATCACCATCAAGAGCCAGGCGGTAACCCTGCCCTACACCGCGTCCGACGGCCACGAGTACGAGCTTAACCTGGTCGATACCCCCGGCCACGTGGACTTTACCTACGAAGTTTCACGGGCGATCAACTCCTGCGAGGGGGCCCTGCTTCTGGTGGACGCCACCCAGGGGGTGCAGGCCCAGACCCTGTCAAACATGTACCTGGCCCTGGAACACAACCTTGAGATCGTGCCGGTGATCAACAAAATCGATATGCAGGCCGCGGACATACCCAATGCCAAACGGCAGATTGAAAAGGACCTGGGGCTTTCCGCTGAGGATGCCCTTTTGGTGTCCGCCCGGCAGGGCACCGGAGTGGATGAGCTTTTCGAGGCCATCGTCCACCGCATCCCTGCCCCGGTGGGGAAATCCGATGCCCCCTTAAGGGCATTGATCTTCGACTGCCACTACGATCCCTACCGGGGCGTCGTAGTCCATCTGCGGGTCTTTGACGGCTCCATCAAACAGGGGATGAAGATCCGGTTCATGTACAACAACTCCGAATACGATGTGGAAACCGCCGGGGTTTTCAAGTTGGCCCTTATCGAAACCGGGGAGCTTTCCGCGGGCAGCGTGGGCTACATCATCGCGGGGATCAAAACCGTCAGCGATGTCCGGGTGGGGGACACGGTGACCGGCGCGGAAAACCCCTGCGCCGAGCCCCTGCCGGGCTTCCGCGAGGTAAAGCCCGTGGTCTTTTCATCAATCTACCCCGTGGATTCCAACGACTACGATGAACTGCGGACCAGCATGGAAAAGCTTAAATTGAACGATGCCTCCCTGGTTTACGAAAAGGATTCCTCCGCTGCCCTGGGCTTCGGCTTCCGCTGCGGCTTTTTGGGACTCCTCCACCTTGAGGTGATACAGGAACGGCTTGAGCGGGAATTCGATCAGTCGGTGATCTTCACCGCCCCCTCGGTCAAGTACAAGGTACATCTCCGCGATGGGGAGGAGCTTTTCGTGGATAACCCCACCGATTACCCCGATGAGGGCCGGATCGAAGGGGCCGAGGAGCCCTATATCCGTGCTGCGGTGATCACCCCCACCACATACCTCGGAAACATCATGACCCTCTGCCTGGAAAAGCGGGGGGTGCAGACCAATATGACCTATCTGGACGAAAAGCGGGTGGAAGTTGTCTACGACATGCCCCTTGCGGAGGTCCTCTTCGATTTTTACGACCGCCTGAAAAGCATCAGCCGGGGCTACGCATCCTTTGATTACGACATTACCGATTACAAACCCACGGAGCTTGCCAAACTGGACATCATCCTTAATGCCAAGCCCGTGGACGCCCTGTCCCAACTGGTCTTCCGGGGCAACGCCTACGAGCGGGCGCGGGTGGTTTGCGAGCGGCTCCGGGATGAGATTTCCCGGCAGCAGTTCAAGATAGCCATCCAGGGCTCCATCGGCAGCCAGATCATTGCCCGTGAAACCGTGAACGCCCTCCGCAAGGACGTACTTGCCAAGTGTTACGGCGGGGACATCAGCCGCAAGCGCAAACTCCTGGAAAAGCAGAAGGAAGGGAAGAAGCGGATGAAGATGGTGGGGGACGTGGAACTGCCCCAGAGCGCCTTTTTGGCGGTACTCAAAACCAGTGATGATTAGGGTAATGGGCAACCAAAAGTTTTTGCAATGTACTGCAAAAACTTCTATTGCAAAATATCCTTTTCCGTATTGGTGATATTGGCGGAGAGTATTTTCCTCGTTTTCTGCTGTTCTCATCGTTAGAGGACTTGAATGTGAATAACGGCGCCTACCAAATAACTATTACGTTTCCGGAAAATATAGGGGATATCCTCAATCAAGCCGTCTCCAACATCGAGCAGGACGTTAAGGGCTATCTAGTGGTCAGGCTGCTTTTTCAGCGTAATTCACCACGGCAACATCAGTAACCTTTGCCATAATAATATGGTCAACAATTTCTTCAAGCCGGGCAGCTACGGTTCCGGTATACCAAATATTCCCACATTCGGTACAAACCGTTGCGGGAACATTCCTAATGACAATAACTGAATTATTGACATCTTCTGTATAGGTAACCAGTTTTTGTTCCGTTTCCGCCTTACAAATACCACAGGTCATTTTACCAATATATGCGAATACCGCTTCCTACGCAAGTTCAGGTAGGGCCTTCCTCCCCGTTCTCTGACACAGGGCTCTGGAGAAGTGTCAAGGGAACGCAAAAGTCCACCTGTCCCAGCTTAAGGAAGCGGTCAAAACGGAACCCCGGAGCAGCCAGCCAAGAAAGCGGTCTGCGGCTGCCAGGGCGAATTAGGCGCATCTCGCATCACTGGTTATTTTCCCGCATTCGGTTAAATACGCTTAAAACGGCCTTGAGATTGTCATCCGCATACTGCGTTAAAATATCTTTTTCCGTATTGGACAGAAAGGAATCTGCTCTGAAAAGCTCATAGGGTTCAATATTAAGTGCCGATGCAAGCCTTACCAGTGTACACGGGGAAAGCCACGCCTTGGATCGTTCAATATCGCTTAAAAAATTGGTGGATATATCCAGTTTCCCCGCCAAAGTCATTTGAGACATATTATTTTTCTGTCTGAATCGCTTGATATTACCGCTCAATATCCTTCGCAATTCCCATTCTTCCATTAAATCAACCTTATACCGAAAATTTTACCTAATAGCTTGACAGTATTTCAAACAAATATTAGCCTGAAATATCGGTAATACCGAAATTTTGGGAGTAGATTTAGGAAATCAGTCAAAACCTGCCCTTGTGGGTGGGTAGTTTGAGGGGAGAAGACTCCAGATGTGTATGAAAATTCATACATGAGTACTGTTTTTAACGAAGGTGCTTATACAGGGGTGATTCACGGCTCCATTGGCTTCCGCTAATCATATAAACCTGCCATATGGGCGGGTAATTAACAAAAGTCTGTAGGAAAACAGACGAAAGGAGAATTTTATGAGGTGTTTGAAAATGCAAGATATACTTTCAAGGGTAGTTTTTGGCGTTTTATTGCTATCAGGATTATTTCTGACAGGCTGTGCAAGCACGCCTCCATTCAGTTCGTTACCAGAAACCAATGAAATTGCGGCTTCTTTTACTGGCTCATGGGTTTCCAATGATGGGATTATAATAAAAGGGGTTCCAGGAAGGCAGTTTTATACGTTTTATGAAGACGGTACTGGTGACATAATCGATTATAACGGAGACTCCATTATTATAAACAGAAGAGTTTTTGAATATCGTGTATCCGATACATTGATAGGCTTTAGGTTTTTTAAAGGCGGAATTTATTCAGGCGGTGGAAATTTTACACGTCCGTATAGATTTTCTCCTGATGGTGGGCAAATAGTTTTCCCCTATGTAAAAAATAATCTGATAAGTTACTTTGCCGAATTTTCAATCACAAAGGAAACACCGCCGCCGCTCGCCCCACGTCCGCCACGCTCAATAGAAAACCCGACACTCACGCCTGAAGAACTTGCAAAAATCGAGCTTGCATACGCAGAAACGGTTCGGGACATTGAAGCGCGAGGCAGAATACTGCGTATCCGCAACAGGCAGGAACGGGCTGCATTTATTCAGCGCTGGCAGGGAAGTCCAGACACAACAAAGGCTGACTCTGCGAGATCTGAGCAAATTGTATTTTACAATTCGTCTGATACACCGGACAGGAGAATTGTTGCCATGGTGCGAAATGAACCAAATGATTTTCGCAAAGTGCGTATGATTCATGATTGGGTGGCCGATGTTTTTGCGTATGACTATGACCTTTTGTGGTGGATGGACAATGTAAGCGGTCAAAATGCTGTTTTCACATTAGGGGAATTGGTTAAGAATGAACGCGGTGTATGTTTTGAGTATGCAATACTCTTTTGGTTTTTGATGGATGCCACTGGCATTGAAACATATTTGGTCACCGAGGTTTATGATCCCACAGGCGCTCACGCTTATAACATGGTGGTAATCAACGGAACAGGGTATATTATTGATACTACCTGGGATTCAGGTAACAAGTATGAACGCGGCAAAATTATCCAATTTTCTATGACGAAGAGAAAAGATTACTTTATGCCTGGTATAACTCAATCTTATGCATTGAGACCGGCAGAATGGAAGTAAGTGCAATTGCATTAAGGAGACAGTATAAAGCAAAACCAACTGCACATAACAGGGCTGTTTACGCTTCGCCCTACGGGTTCGGCCTACGAAAAAACGCAGTCGGCGCCATAAGCGCCTTTGTGCATTTTTTCTCCGACACTTTTTTTGTTGCCTTGAAATGCTACGCATTTTTTATCGGACAACAAAAAAACGTCGTAAACAGCCGGATGGTAGTAGGGATATTTTTCGTGTACGAGTTGTAAAAAGATGAGTATAATTTTTTTACTTAGGAGGTATTGAATGGATAAGGAGAATGAGAAAATATTACCTGGAAGTATAAGCGCCGCCTTTCCTTGCACTCTTATTCATCAGGCTCTAATTCCCTCTCCATTAGATTGTGAGTATTTTTATACAAAAACCGTTGGCCGGATTTTACATGAATATTGTGGCAATTTAGACTTAACAACAAAGAAAGACGTAAAAGGGGGCTCGTGGTCTAAAAAATATCTGCCGCCCTGTTATTTGTGCAACAAGTATGAGAAAAAGAAAATTTAGGAGGATATTTATGAAAAAGCTTATAGTTTTCATATTTTTCACTTTGATCGGAGCAGTATCTTTTGCTCAAGAATCTAGTCTTTTTGACTATGATGGAAATGCAACTGCATACATAGCAAATGATAGCGAAAACACCATTTATCTTTGGAATGGTATACCCGTGGCATATGTTTTTTTCGAAAGGGATGAATACCATATCTATGGATTTAATGGTCAACACCTTGGATGGTTTGATAATGGTGTTGTCAGAGACAATAATGGTTATGCAATTGGAGCTACGCAAAGAGCTCATCCTAGGGTAACACTTGTCGAACCTGTAAAATCAGTTAAACGAGTTAAGCCGGTAGCATCAGTCAGGCGTGTTGCACCTGTAAAACCTGTTTTTTCGATGAGTTGGGGCGGACATCTCTTAGTGCAATACTGTCATCAGGATCTCGATAAAAGACCAAAGGATTATGCAGAAGAAAGATCGCCGTGTGTCCCTATGCCGCCGATGTGCAATGGTGTCTGGTACTGGTTTACCTAATAGGATGGCAAAAATGAAAAAGACCGTTGTTTTGCTTGTAATGCTCACGTTGGGCTTTGTAGAACTATTTGCGCAAACAGATACTGGGTTTCCATATTATAATGGGTATACATACATCATCGCGTATTCGAATAACATGAGTAGCACAGATTTTTCTAAAGCGGCAGAAGAGATAGCAAAAGATCGTTCAAACTTAATACGCCTTTCGAAACTACCCGATAGCATACACCAAGTGATAACTCATGCCCTTGAGGACTACACGTTAAATGTTGGCGATTGTTTTGTAATTCATCTATCAGAACGTGGAAGCTACAACGTAAGATATGCTATTATTTTACGGATAACAAACAGGAATGGCACATACGAGTATTTTGCGTTTTATGGCATAATATAGGCCATAACCAGAAGACCTTGAGTTCGCATGTAAGGAGCGTTAAGAATGATAGTCGAAAATGACGGAACCATACGGTATGTAAATCCACATCAAGACGCGGAAAGAGCACGACAGGCGAGTGTTTTGCTTGGTGCCGATGAGAACAATCATAGAAGCCGTCCGGCATGGGCGGAAGTGATTGGCGCTGCAAAACTTATGGGACTACCTGGTTCGGAATATTGGCGGAATGTGAATCCGCCTTGCATTTTCCGCCAGCTTCCCATCAATGACCAAATTACACTTTTTGAAGGAATTGCCGCAATGCCTTACGAATCATTAGGGTCTTACCGGCAGGCAAGGAATCCATCGTTGGGGGACAGGGCTGAAAAAGGTCAGGAAATTTCGGACATGTCTTTTCAAATAGCTGAATTGTTAAGGCAAAAAAGAGAAACAATTAGAAAGCAATGAAGATTTTGAGAAAGATGTTGATGTCCATGAAAACGCAATCTTCGCTATGGAAAGTGGTACAGTAAGTTCATATTTTTTTGTCATAGGGGGGCAAAAATGAAAAAGGTAAGAAGAATAATTTGTTTTTCAATTGTAGCAGTGCTGGTATTGTCGTTTGTGGGGTCAAGGTTCTACCATGCCCAACTTGATAAAGTCTCAGAATATATTCAAAAAGGCCGTGAATATGGTGTTAAAGCAGATTATGATAACGCCATAATAGCTTATAATGAGGCAATACGTCTTTTACCGATTTTTCATAAGAAGAATTCGATTACTTCCAAAGGAAGTGGATACAATGGCCGCGGCAATGTATATAGTGCTAAAGGCGATTATGTTCAAGCAATTGCCGATTATACTCAGGCAATAAAATTGGAACCGGATTATGCAATATTTTATTCAAATCGTGGCTTATCATATCGAGCAATGGAAGACTATGATAGCGCCATTGCTGATTTTACCTCCGCAATACAAATTGCCCCGGAGGCTTTTGATAATGCAAAAAGATATAAATGGCGTGCCGAAGCATATAAAAATAAAGGTGAATATGATAAGGCGATTGCAGATTATAATGCGTCATTACAAATTAACCCTGATGATAGTGATGCAAAAAATGGCCTTAGTCGTGTAAATGATTTGAAGCAACCAAAGGCAAAAATTAGCGATGAAAAGCTTGAATTACTAAAAAAGATTTTTGAAGGAGACTAAATTGTAATGTGCGCCTCAACTTCGCATAACGAAGCCAAGCGGTATAGATAGTGATTTATGGCTCGCGGTTTGCGGGCCTTTATCAAGGCGGGGACAGTAAGGGGCAATGTATGGTTTTTCTTGATAACTTAGAATTGATTGCCGAAGTGATTGCATCTCTTACTACGGCAGGCGTTGTGATTGTCAGTTTGTTCAAATTAAGGAGAGTCAAATATGAAGAAACGTTTTGGAGTGGTAGCAATCGTATTGCTTTGCGCTGTTTTTGCAATTTTTCCGGCGTTGCTGCATGGGTGGGATTTATGGATGCCCGAATATTTTCCGGAGGGAGCGGTTAAGGGAACTGTACACCTTGGGGATGTGGATTGGCAATTCGTGGGGGTAAAGTATCAGAAAGACCTGTGGAGTGCGGGTCATGCGGCATGGGCGGTTGGGCCGGATGATGTTATTGAAGTTATTCATCCCGATCCTAATGTGAACCCCGCTATCGTACGGTGGATGAAACAGAACAATGTTGACTGGGCGATAACCTATTTATCTGAAGATGGGTACATTAACAAGTTCTGGGTCACCAGAGCTAATCTAGGCGGTGCTACATATAGTACGCTGTATTACGATGGTGCGAGCTAAGGGGGAGCTTACAGACCAAACCCCAGAGGCGGCTTGGGGGAGATCGGCATCATAACGGCGTTGTGCTGGGTAACGCAGAAACGGAATTCGGATATACGCTATTGAAGCGGTGGATGTCGAAAAAAAAGTCCGCGGGACTATTGGCGCAATACGGGGAACCCGATATTGACGTCCCGGCTCTACCAGTTCCACGTATTCAGATACTTCCCCAAAATCTCCGCCATAATCGCCGTAAGCGCCGCCCGGACCTGTCCAAGGGAAACTGCATCCAGGGAATAACGGCCTAACTGCGCGGGATCAAGGTCTTCCACCGCCGCAAGCCAGCGCCGCCCCCCGGCATTGAGGGGCAGGAGCCTCTTGTTGGCATCGGCAGGACCCTGCATCCCGGCGCAGGATGAACAGAGGAAATTCCCCTCATGCTGATCGTACCATAATAGCCCATCGGGACCCGCTGTACCGGCGGACGCTTCACCGCAGGAGCCGCAGCGGCCAAGCTCCGGCCGCAGCCCCAGGATGTTGGCCCAGTTCCACAAAAAGTGGATGAAGACGCGGACGCAGAGGGCCTCATCGGCACTTTCCAGAGCATTGAGGCTGGAATCCACAAGGGTCAGGGCCTCCTCCCAGTTGCCGCCGCCCCCGTGGCTTGTCAGGATCGTGTCCGCCACGGCATCCGCCGCCATGGTCCGCTCGTAGAGCTCCCGCAGCCCCGGCCGCCAGAAAGCAACATCAAAGTCGCTCACCTTTCGGGAGTCCCGGATAGGATCGTGGTAGATCCACAGGGTCCCCCGGTTAAAGGGCGACACATGGGCGCGGAGTTTGCTTTTTGGGCCCCCGAACACCGTGGCCCGGATCAGCCCCTCCTCGGCGGTGAGGAAGTAAGCGTCCCGGTTGGACTCCCCGGAACTGTGGGTTTTGAGTACCAGTGCCTGATAGGTAAAACTGCGGGACATATGTCTATCGTAACATGGCGCCAGGGAAGGGTACAGGGAAGGGCATGGGAGATTCTAATCCTTAAAATATAAAAATATTTTAAAATATAAGTTGACAGATTTCATATATCAGTTATATGATAAGTTATTGTTCCAGGTTTTTCATCATTGCTGGCGGACTGGTACTTGTAGTAAACAGGCAGGAGGTAAGGCCATGAGTACGGAAGCGCTGAAACCAAGGCTTTCAAGGATGAATGCACGGAAGCGGGAGGGGTATATCATGTTCCTCATGATCCTGCCGCTCCTTTTTCTGGTATTTCTGTTTGCGTATTTTCCCCTTCAGGGGTGGCTCTACGCGTTTTATGATTACCGGCCGCCCTTTAAGCTCTTTGATACCGAATTTGTCGGGTTTCACTGGTTCATAAACCTCTTCACCAATGCGTCGAAGCGCAAGCAGATCTTCAATGTTATGATCAACACCTTCGCCATGAGCGGCCTCTCCATCCTTTTCTCCTGGCTCCCCATGGCCTTTGCCATATTCCTCAACTTTATCGGCCATGCCCCCTTTAAGCGGGTGGTGCAGACCTTTACCACCATGCCCAACTTTATCAGCTGGGTACTGGTGTATACCATGGCCTTTTTTATGTTTAACAGTACGGGGCTGATGAACGGCATTGCCATGAAGCTGGGTATAATCAACGAACCGATTCTGTTTTTGCAGCAGAACAACCATGTGTGGCTTTCCATGTGGTTCTGGGGCACCTGGAAGGGGCTCGGCTGGTCGGCGATCATGTATATCGCCGCCATTACCGGCATCGACCAGGAACTCTACGATGCCGCGGCGGTAGACGGCGCGGGCCGTTTCCGGCAGATGTGGCATATCACGGTTCCCGGCCTGCTTCCCACCTACTTTGTCCTGCTGCTCCTCAATATTGCCAATTTTCTTAACAATGGTTTTGAGCAGTACTATGTGTTTTCCAATGCCTTTAACCGGATCAAGATCGAAGTGCTGGATCTCTTTGTGTATAACCTGGGTATCGGCCAGGGGAGTTATTCCCTGGCGGTAGCTATCAGCATGATGAAGAGCGCGGTAAGCCTTACCCTCTTGTTTACGGTAAACAAGATGTCCAAGCTCTTCCGCGGCGAGTCCATCATTTAACAGGGGGGATCATTATGGCAAGTGTGGTAGGAATAAACAGGAAAAGTCCTCTGGAATCCTTTGTGATAGCCCTGTTGTATGTTTTTTTCGCTCTCTTTACCCTGATGTGCCTGTTCCCCTTTTACTATCTTATCATCAACAGCATCAGCGCCAACGATATGAGCGCCCGGGGGGATATCATGTTTTACCCCAGGAATGTGCATTTCAAGAATTATATTAACGTGATGACCGTTCCGGGACTCCCAATGGCCGCGCTTGTATCACTGGGGCGCACCGTCCTGGGTACGGGGCTTACCGTTATGGGTTCCTCGTTTCTGGGTTTTATGTTTACCCAGCAGAAATTATGGGGACGGAAATTCTGGTACCGCTTTGTGGTGGCTACCATGTACTTCAGCGCCGGTTTAATCCCCTGGTATCTTACCATGAGGACGCTGCATTTTACCAATAACTTTCTGGCCTATATCATCCCCTCTATTGTGCAGCCCTTTAATATAATTCTGATCAAGACCTATATCGAGAATACCCCCATTGAACTGCAGGAGGCCGCCGAGGTAGACGGCGCCAGCATTATGTATATCTTTACGAAGATCATCCTGCCCATTTCAACACCGATCCTTGCCACGGTGGCAATATTCGCCGCGGTAGGCCAGTGGAACGCCTTTATGGATACCCTGATACTGATGACGGACCCAAAACTCTATTCCCTGCAATTTTTGCTGTATAAATACCTGAACGAGGCCCGTTCCCTCATCCAGATGATTGCGGCTTCCGGGGGGAGCATAACCGACGGGGCCATCAACTCCATGAACGCCCAGACCACCACATCCATACAGATGACCATTGCGGTGGTAGTGGTTATTCCCATCCTGCTGGTATATCCGGTTTTCCAGCGTTTCTTTGTTAAGGGGATCATGATCGGGGCGGTCAAGGGTTAATTTTTATTTGGTATTTAGTCCGTTTGGACTTAGTATATTGATTTCTTAGTTTTAGGAGGAAGATGATGAAAAGAGTAAAGCAGTTAACGGTTCTGCTTACCGTGTTGCTCGCGCTGTTTGCGATCACCGGCTGTCAGAAAAAAAGTACGGCAGCAACAGGTTCCGGCGAGCGGGATTTCTACCAGGTAGAAGCCTTTGGTACCTATGCGAACTTCATGGGGATAAACGGCGGCTGGTGGGGCAAGGTTCTGAAAGATGAATTGAACATGGAGCTCAATATTATCAACCCTGCGGCCGCCGGGACAGGGGACACCCTGTATCAGACCAGGACCGCGGCGGGGAATTTGGGTGAAATAATTCAGGTTATCAAACCCCGTGCCGTCGATCTTTGGAAGGCGGGACTGCTCTATGATATGAAGCCCCTGCTTGATACGGGGAACTATCCCTATCTGCAGGAAAAGCTCCACGTGGCATATGAGCGGTTCGCCGAGGCCTTTGACGGCAAGGGCATCTATGCGATTCCCGGCCGTGTTTCGATAAAGCCCCCGACAACACCCGCAGGCCGCGACCTGGGGCCCGAGATCGGGACCTTCCTCCGCTATGACTACTACGTTGATATCGGTTCCCCCGAAATCAACGGGCTTGAGGGCCTGCTGGATGTGCTGGATCAAATGGTTAAAGCCCACCCGGTTAATCAGAACGGAGACAAGAACTATGCCTTCTCCAGCTTCCCCGACTGGGACAACGGTACGGTGCGCCTTGCACGGGAGATGCTTTCCTGCCTGGGTTACACCTACGATACCGGGGATTTTGCCTGGATAAACCATGACGGCACAAAACGTACATACTTTATGGATGATAACGGCGAGTATAAACAGGTGCTGAAGCTGTTGAACAAGGCCTACCGCATGGGCCTGGTTGATCCCGATTCGGCGACCCAGAATTACAACCAGTCCGTGGCAAAGTACTATGACGGGCGCATCATGTTTGGTTATTGGACCTTTATGGCTACCCCGATCTTTAACCGGATAGATCTTACCCGGCGTTCACCCTATGCCTTTGTTCCGATTAAGGGCTTGACCTACAATAACCAGGGCTACAATCCCTATGGTTATGAAAATAACATCTATGCCATCGGTTCCAAGGCCAAGCATCCTGAACGGATCATGGAATTCTACAACTGGCTCTGCTCACCCAAGGGCATCCTGTATTTCAATTCCCAGATAGAAGGGGTTACCTACGAAATGCGGGACGGTCAGCCCTATCTTACCGAGTTCGGTCTGGATTCCGACCCCGACAAGCAGGCCCCCGCGTCTTTGGGCGGCGGTACCTGGAGCGAGGGTATACAGCGGCTTAACTATCCCATGACCCACCAGGATGATCCCAACGAACTCCTTAACGGGTATCCCATTAATTCCAATATGTGGCCTTCCACAATGGAACTGAACAAGAACGAGTGGAATACCAAATGGCGGGAATTCTATAAGGCCGAGACTCCCCTGGAATACCTGGTGAAGAACAATCTCGTTGTGGTGACCCCCGGTACCGATTATGTTATTCCGAATTCACCCTCCGATATCCAAACCATGCGGAACCAGCTCAAGGCCATTATCGATCCCGCGGGCTGGCAGATGCTGTATGCCAAGACCGATGCGGAGTTTGAGTCTATCTGGAAGGCCATGAAGGCCCAGCTTGATGACTTTGGTTACCAGGAAGTTATTGCCTTTGATGACAAGGTGCTTGATGAATTGTCCGCGGCGATTCAGCGGACCTTGAGGGAAGCGGGAAAATAATAAGAATTTAACCACGAACCACACAAAGCGAACCTTCGGTTCGAACACGAACTAAATGATCTTTTTGGTGTGGTTCGTGTTGTGCCGCCAGTAGGCGGCTTGTGGTTAATTAATTTTTATTCAGACGGCGTTTTTTTAGAAGCTCCGAATCCAGTCAACCGCCAGATCCACCCATGAATCCACCCCGGGGACGGGAAGGGGAAACATGGGGGTTTCGGTTTCTTTTGTGCCCAGGGACTGGCCGTGTACCCCCTTCGGGTAAATATGGAGTTCAAAGGGAACCCCGCTGCGCCTGAGCGCTCCTGCAAAGAGGAGGCTGTTTTCCACCGGTACCAGCTCATCTTCAAAGGTATGCCAGATGAAGGCCGGGGGCGTGTCCTTATCAACCTGTTTCTCCAGAGATACCGTTTCCTTTAGTTCCGCCCGGTCTCCAATGAGATTGTCTATGCTGCCCTGATGGGCGAATTCACCGGAATTGATCACGGGGTAGGCAAGCACCAATCTGTCCGGCCTGAATTCGGCAGGGGCGGCCTTGATCTCATCATCGATTATTTTCTTGTTCCACAGGGTTCCCAGGCTCGCCGCCAGATGGCCCCCGGCGGAGAGGCCCATCACAAAGATACGCTGGGGATCGATATGCCATTCCACCGCGTGTTCCCGCAGTAATACTACTGCCTGGGCTGCCTGAAGGAGCGCGGTGGGAAACCTGACCGGGGCTACACTGTAGCGCAGTACCGCGGCGTGGAAGCCCGCCGCGTTCATCCTGATGGCTACGGGCTCCGTGTCGCGGTCCGAGATCATGGTATAGCCGCCGCCGGGCAGGATAAGCGCCGTCGGCC
>BOBW01000023.1 GCA_026002595.1 Spirochaetia bacterium
GAGGTAATCGTCCGCGTAACCTTTGCGACAAACGCCGACACAATAAATATGAAGACGTATACGGTAAGCATTGCGGAGACGAGTACCCTGATTAAGGGCAACGCAACGGTAACGATTACCCTAGGGCGGGCTGTCCCCTTCAACTTTACGGCGGCTGCGACCAACGGTGGGTTTACCGGTAACATCAACGGCGTAGCCTACGGCGGCACGACGTTTGTCGCGGTGGGGGCCGGCGGCCAAATAGTGTATTCCACCGATAATGGCCTAAACTGGACGGCGGCTACGACCAACGGTGGGTTTACCGGTAACATCCACGGCGTAGCCTACAACAGCAGCGGGAGATTTGTCGCGGTGGGGGCCAACGGCAAAATAGCGTATTCCACCAATAATGGCGCAGACTGGACGGCGTCTACGAACAACGGTGGGTTTGGCACCGGTAACATCAACGGCGTAGCCTACGGCGGCACGAGATTTGTCGCGGTGGGCGACGGCAAAAGAGTGTATTCCACCAATAATGGCGGATACTGGACGGCGTCTAGGGCCACCACTACATATAACTTCAACGGCGTAGCCTACGGCGGCGGGAAATTTGTCGCGGTGGGGGAAGGCAGCAGATATACGTCTTCCACTGATGGCGATACCTCCTGGTCGAGTGGTCAGCTCCCCGGGTTTAACAGTACCATCTTTGGCGTAGTCTACGGCGGCACGAGATTTGTCGCGGTGGGGGCCAGTGGCAAAATAGCGTATTCCACTAATGGCACAGACTGGACGGAGGCTGCGACCACCGGTGAGTTAAACGGTAACATCAACGGCGTAGCCTACAACGGCGGGAAATTTGTCGCGGGGGGGGAAGGCGGCAAAATAGCGTATTCCACCGATAATAGCGCAAACTGGACGGCGGCTACGACCACCGGTGGGTTTGACCCCAGCGATTCCATCAGGGGCGTAGCCTACGGCGGCGGGAAGTTTGTCGTGGTGGGTAGCAACGGCAAGATAGCGTACTCGGACTAATCAAACGCCTATGGCATCCGTTTTAGATGAGTGATGAGAACAGGCCGTCCGGGTTAAACGCCGGGCGGCTTTGTTTTAGAAGGCGCCCGGCAGCGTTTAAGAAAACGAACCCTCTGACGCGGAAGAGCGTGGTACTAAATACAGGAGCCCTGAAGTCTAATACTAGCCCCCTGTACTCAGGCCGAGTATACTCATTTTATGCAGGGGAACCGCTATCTCAAATGGGACAATGAAACCATAGGCCGTATTCACGGGGATAATTCTGTCAGCTTTACCAGCCCCTGTTATAACGAAGTGGTGCGCCTCTATACCCATGGGGAAGCAGAATGGTCCCCGGAAGAATTTACCGCCTTCCTCTCGGCCCGCATCATAAGCCGTGAACGGCGGGATATTGAAAAGATACTCTTTCGCCTGGGACTTTCAGAGTACCGTGTTCCTGATATAGCGGATATTACCCGGGCCATTCATCCCAAGGATCTGCTCTGGATCGCCCGTACTGAAACAGAGACCTTTGAATCCGCCCTTACCCATGTTTTTGATTCCGTATTTAACCGGCGCATAGACCTCACCGGTGACAGCCTCGACAGTCCCGAGGGGAATAATATCAAGCGCTATGGGGTCTATCAGTATTACTACGGAATTTATAAACAGCGGTTAAATCCCCTCTCCACAGATGCAGAATCCGAAAGGGCGGTGTATCTTTTGGCGGAGAAACTCGGCATGTCCTGCTGCCCGGTTTTCAGAACCGGCACGGACACGGTTTTTTCCGCCTTTCAATACGATTTTTCCAAAGAATATATTGTCCATTTCCGCCATCTTTTTGAGGGGAAGCGGCGTTCAGAAAATGAGTATCACAATGTAATTGCCCTGCGCCCGCAGTACAAAAATGAAATTATCAAAATGCTTATCCTTGACTTCATTACCCGCCAGGATGACCGCCACCTTTCCAACATGGCGGTAAAGATCAGCCCCTCATCCGGCGGGAATTATATAGAGACTTTTTACCCCCTTTACGACAACGGACGCAGCCTTTTTTACGAAGATACGGAAGAGACCGTGCAAAAGGCGGTAAAGGACATAAGCGGCTATGCAACGGCCTTTGGCCCCGAAGGAAGCTATTGGGATCATCTGCAGGAAATACGCCGCGAAGGGGTGCGCTTTGGGGATCTGGTCAACCTGGAATTTACCAAAGATGAAACCGCCGTCATCCTTGCCGAAGCCGGTTTTTCAGGTTATCGCTTTGAAGGGGCCCTTGCGTGGATTGGCAGGGCGGCGGAGATGCTGGGGTAATCATGGCCTTTTGCCCGGATTTATAGTAAATTAGAAGCATCGGAGGACAATATGGGAATAACCTATACAGAAATCACCCTGAAAAATTCAAGTGATGTAGAGAAAGCGGAGGACGGACTTATCAAAAAACAGGATGTTCGGGAAACAACAGTAACCGCAATGGTTGATACTGGCGCGGGAACCCTGGTGATAACCGAGGCGGTATGCGAGCGGCTTGGGCTTAGAATAGAGGGTTTACGCAATGCAACCGTAGTGGGCGGCGGGAAAGCATTTTGCAAAAGAACCTCTCCGGTAACAATTTATTGGAAAGACCGATCTTCCGCGTGTAATGCCCTGGTGGTTCCCGGTGAGACCAACATACTGCTCGGCGCAATCCCCCTTGAAGACATGGACTTAATCGTAAATCCCGTAAAACAAGTATTGGAAGGCGCCCACGGTGATGAAGTTTTGATGATGCTTAAATAAAGCTTATGCGGAGATGTTCTTGTAGAAATCCCATTATTATGTCATAATAATGTGCATAGGGATGCTTGGTATCCCGGGAGGATGTTTTGCCGCAGATCAAACCAATAACAGATTTACGAAATACCACTGAAATTTCCGAATTGTGCCATAAGGCCGAAGAGCCGGTATATATAACCAAAAACGGATACGGGGATATGGTCATTATGAGCCTTGAAACCTGGGAACGGGATCAAGCCCTGCTGGAAACGTACCGGAAACTGGGGGAGGCCGAAACCGCCTTGGCCAATGGCGTTAAACCCCTGGATGGGGACGCAGTTTTCCGCAGGCTCAGGACAAAATATGGGTACAGAGACTAATGAGCCCCCTGATCTGCCTTATGGGCTTAGAATTATGCCTATGGCAGAGGAGGACCTGGACGGCATTTTTGACTACATTGCCAAAATTGTCATGCGTGTAATCTACGGCAGAAGAAATTACCCAGCCTTACTTTAGCGGCTGCTCCAAAGAGCCGCTAATGTGGTTTATGGCGTGCAGTCTGACCTGATCGGGCAATTTAGAGAGCAAATCGATGGCTTCGTCCAGTTTGGTATTATTTTTACCTGATTCTTCTATAAAAAAGCGATAAGGTTCCACTTCCAAAGCTCGCCCTATCTTCTCGATTAAGGGCAACGAGGGAAACCGCCGCCCGATCTCTATCTGTCCAATGTCGTAGGGGTGGATATGAAAAAGACTATGACGAATTGCTAAGTATTGTAAAGAATATAACGAAGAATAATATGTAAAGCAAAAATTACGGCACATAACATACGATTCAATTGTAGTGCCTGTACTCCTAAAATTTATGGTAAAACCTAAAATTTTTTACTTCAGCGGGCTTATTGGATATGAGTTTTTACTTTTTTATTGACCGTTTCCGTCATAACAATTTTCAGTATTAATATGACGCCGATAACGATCGGGAATATAATAAAATTGGTGTGAGACGCAGCCCAGCCGAACAGGGGCGGCATTACCATGATGCCGATATAAGCGGTTGCCATTTGTATGCCGATTAAGGCCTGGGAATATTCGGCCCCAAAATTTTTGGGAGTTTCATGGATAAGGCTTGGATATATCGGGGCGCAGCCAAGGCCGATGATAAAAAAGCCGGGCAGTAATGAAAGGGCGCCCAAAGGCAGAAGCAGACAGATAATTCCGCAGGCAATAAGTCCCTGCCCCAAACGGACCATCTGCCGGTTGTTCAGTTTTATGGTCAAGAAGCCGGAAACAAAACGCCCCGCGGTGATTCCGCCGAAATATATAGCGGTCCATTGGGCGGCGGTCTGCGGGGCTATGTTTTTTACCATTACCAGAAAGCTGGCGCCCCATAATCCGGTGATTTGTTCAATGCCGCAATAGAAAAAAAACGCGGCAAGAACTTCTTTTACCCCGGCAATTTTGAACAATTCGCGGTATGTAACGGAACGTTTTTGTACCTGGGTTTCCTGCGATGCGGCATTTTTACCCCACAGGGGCAAAGAGACCAGCAATAAGGCGACAAGGCAGAATTGAATGATGCCCACGGCGCGGTAGCCCAAATTCCAGGGCCCGTTGCTTGTTAAATATCCCGACATAATCAGCGGCCCGATTGAAGCGCCGACACCCCAGAAACAGTGCAGCCAGCTCATGTGCCGCGCCTTGTAATGCAGGGCCACATAGTTATTAAGGGCCGCGTCAACCGACCCGCCCCCCAGCCCAAGGGGGACCGCGCAAAAACACAGGGCAATAAAATGATGGGAAAGGGAAAAACCAATAAGAGCGGCGGCGGTCATAAAAACGCTGATAGCCACAACCGGCCCCGTCCCCAGCCGCCTGATAATCCGTTCACTGAATATGCTTGAAACAACCGTTCCGGCGGCAATAACCATCGACAGTATTCCTGCGTAAGACAGGGGAACCGAAAGGGAACCGTACATCGAAGGCCATGCTGATCCCAGTAAAGAATCGGGCAGCCCCAGGCTGATAAAAGCAAGATAAATCAGTATTAAAAGCAATAGGGTAACCATGGGTATTCCTTTGAGTATAGGCTCCCCGGCTCCCTTACTTCAAGATACCGGCTGATCAGGGGGATACCCCCCTTAACAAAGGGGGCCCCTAACTGCTATAGTCAACCGTATCGCCAAGATGGCTCAGTTGGCAGAGCGGCACACTCGTAATGTGCAGGTCCCGGGTTCGATTCCCGGTCTTGGCTAATAACCCAATCTATTTTTGAACAAAATCATGTAAATCAAAAAAAATGAGAGAATTATCCCCATACTCAAAAGAATAATCCCTATCCCGGAATAAAAGACCGGGTTTATACTTTAGATACGGTGTAAGGAGGGCGGGCATGGGTGCGGACAAGCTGAAAATCTGTTATATCGGCGGCGGGTCCCGCAACTGGACCTGGGTTTTGATGCAGGACCTGGCCTTTGAGAGGGAAATCGCGGGGACCATTGAGCTTTACGATATAAAACCGGAGGATGCAAAGACCAACGAGGTCATCGGCAACGCCCTTATGGCGGCACACAGTAGTGCGGCACACAATAGTGCGGCACACAATAGTGCGGCACACAGTAGTGCGCGCTGGAAATTCCACGCCAATCCGTCGCTTGCGGACTCCCTGACCGGGTGTGACTTCGTGTTTGTTTCAATACTGCCCGCTGATTTTGAAGAGATGGCGGTCGATGTTCACGCCCCCGAAAAATACGGCATCTACCAGCCCGTGGGCGATACCGCCGGGGCAGGCGGTCTTATCCGCGCCCTGCGGACCATCCCCCAGTTCCGGGAGATTGCCCGGGCCGTAAAGAAATATGCCCCGGACAGCTGGGTTATCAATTATACGAACCCCATGAGCATTTGCACCCGCACCCTGTACCGGGAATTCCCCGGCATAAAGAGCTTCGGCTGTTGCCACGAGGTGTTCAATACCCAGAAGCTCCTGGCCGCGGTGCTGGAAGAAGCGGGGCTTGCCCCCAGGGACAGCATCAGGCGGGAAGATATCAGGACTTCGGTATTGGGGATCAACCATTTTACCTGGTTTGACAAGGCGTCATGGAAGGACATCGACATCTTTCCCTATTATAAAAAATTTGTTGATAAATATGCCGATGCGGGTTTCCGGGGAGCAGGGGCGGCCACTACCTTTGCCGCGGGGAGCGCCGGTACGGAAGATCCCGATGAAGCGGTGCGGCGCAAATATTTTTCCTCCGCCGAACGGGTAAAGATGGACCTGTTCCGCCGCTACGGCCTTATCGCCGCGGCCGGCGACCGGCATTTGGCCGAGTTCTGCCCCCACTCGTGGTATCTGGCAAATCCTGCCCAGTCGGAAAGCTGGGGCTTCAGCCTGACCCCGGTTTCCTGGCGGATCGCCAACCGCGAAAAATTGATTGCCCAGGCAAAGGCCTACCGGGACGGCGCGGAAACCATGAACCCGGTGGGATCAGGCGAGGAGGGGCTTAAGATCATCAAAGCCCTGCTGGGCCTGGGCGATCTTGTCACCAATGTAAACCTGCCCAACCACGGCCAGATGCCCGACCTGCCGCGTGATACGGTGGTGGAAACCAACGCCTCTTTTTCCCGTGACAGTATTCAGCCCCTGGTGACAAAGGGCCTGCCCACGGATGTCCGCGCCCTGGTAATGCCCCATGTACTGGGCCAGGAAGGCATTATAGAAGCGGTCTTTGAGGGCGATACAGACCCTAAAGGGTCTGTTGAAAAGGCTTTCCGCGTATTTTCCCATGATCTTGCGGTGCAGACCCTTTCCCAAAGCGATGCCCGCTCCCTTTTTGACGACATGTGCGCTAAAACCCTGAAGGCGAGGTAGAACGCAATGATCGACAGGCAGCGCCTGGTAACACGGCATAATCCGGTCTACACAAAGCGTGAAAAAAACGCGCCCCTCTCGGTGGGTAACGGCCGTTTCTGCTTTACCGCCGACTTTACGGGCCTGCAAACTTTCTTCGATGATTATGCTGCCCCAGCCGATGCCTTTCCCCTCTGTACCATGGCCGAGTGGGGCTGGCATTCTTACGCTGGTGCGCCTCTTGATGATTCGGCGCTGCGCCTTACGCCCTTTGACACCCAGGGATGGCCGGTGGCTTATGCGGTGGACGACGCGGGACAGGAGGAGCTCTTCAAGGGCCTGCGTCAAAATGCCCACAAATTCCACCTGGGGAAGATCGGCTTCGATCTAAAAGGAAATCCCCTCACGCAGAAAAACTGCGGGCCCGGTAAACAGACCCTCAATCTTTGGGAAGGAATTTTATCATCCGAATTTACGATTGACGGGGAAAGGGTCCTCACCGAGACCTTTGTCCATCCCCATGAAGATACCCTGTATGTGCGCGCCTCTTCCCCGCTCCTTTGCGCAGGAAAACTGCGTTTGACCCTTGCCTTTCCCTACGGCAGCCACAAAAAATCCGCCGCTGACTTTAGGGTTTCCCATCTGCACAGCACGGTGCTGAGGGCAAAAAACGATCGGGGTATCATTCTGGATCGGGTGATGGACGGCGTCAGATACCGCGTAACCCTTTGCTTTACCGGCCTTTCCTGCAACGCCGGGCCGGGCCCGCTTTCAACGCATACCGTTGTCTTTACCGGCACAGCCGATACGGCGGAACTTGCAATTCATTTTGAGCCCCTCAGTATTCCTGCGATGGATATTGACAGTAATACTGTTGATAGTAATGCTGTTTCTCTGGAGCCATATCTGTTGTCCTTTGCCGGAGCGCGGCAATCCTGTACCGCGTTCTGGAAAAATTACTGGAGCACAGGCGGTGCCATCGACTTTTCCGGCTCCGCGGACAGCCGCGCGGAAGAGCTTGAACGGCGCATCCTTCTTTCACAGTATTTAACCGCGATTCAAAGCCGGGGCAGCCTGCCCCCTGCTGAAACGGGGCTTACCTGTAACAGTTGGTACGGAAAATTTCATCTGGAGATGCACTACTGGCATTCCGCCCATTTTGCCCTTTGGGGCAGGCATGAAGAACTTGAAAAAAGTCTTGCCTGGTATAAAAAGATTTTACCTGCTGCGCAAAAGATCGCCGCATCCCAGGGCTATAAGGGGGCGCGGTGGCCCAAGATGTGCGACCCCACGGGGTACAACACGCCGTCATCAATAGCGGTACTGTTGATTTGGCAGCAGCCCCATCCGATCATGCTTGCCGAGTTGTATTACCGCTCCGCCCCGGGCGAAGCCTTTCTGCGGGAGTACCGGGATATCATCGTGGAAACTGCGGAGTTTATGCAGAGTTTTGTCCATTGGGTAAGTGCGGACCGCTGTGTACTGGACGCCCCCTACATCCCCGCCCAGGAGCGGCACGATCCCCGCAGGGTGTTGAACGCCGCCTATGAGCTTGAGTATTTCCGCTGGGGCTTAAAACAGGCGGACACTTGGCTGGAGCGGCTGGGGGAAGCGCCCCGCTTTAGTGATACTGCGGAAAAGCTCGCCCTTCCCGCGCAAAAAGACGGCGTATACCTGGCCCACGAAAACTGTCCCGACACGTTTACCGCCCTGCCTTTCTACACCGACCATCCTTCAATGTTGGCAATGTACGGCATCCTTAACAGTGATAAGGTTGATCCCGCGATCATGGCGGCCACCCTTGAAAAAGTTCTTGATGTGTGGGATATGAAGTCCCTCTGGGGCTGGGACTTCCCCATGATGGCCATGTGCGCCTGCCGCCTTGGCCGGTACGATGATGCGATCAACCTTCTGCTGATGGACAGCCCGAAGAATACCTGTCTGCCCAACGGTCACAACAAACAATCAGGCAGTGATGACCTGCCCCTGTACCTTCCCGGCAACGGCGGTATTTTGATTGCCGCCGCCATGCTGGCTTGCGCGATGTCGGCCGATGGCAACAGTAATACTGTCGGTTCATTCCCTAAAGGTTTTACCCTACAGGCGGAGGGGCTTCATGCGTATATCTGATATAAGAACCCGGTTGGTTATTGAACAACTCTACTATTTTTGAATCAGGAGTTTGATTATGAGAAGTAAAGCGCTGAACAATGCGATCCGTGATAACCTTTCATCTTATGCCTTTCTCGTTCCCTGGCTGATCGGTTTTTTTGTCCTTACAGTGTACCCAATGCTCTATTCTCTGTATCTGTCATTTACCCAATTCAATGTCCTGCAGCCGCCAAAATGGATAGGACTGCAGAATTTTTTCATCATGTTTGTGGGAAATGCCGAGTATCCCAAGGATACGCGGTTTCTCAATTCATTGTTTGTTACCTTTCGTTTTGTGTTTGTCTCGGTCCCCCTTAAACTGGTTTTTGCCCTGGCCGTTGCACTGCTGATGAATCAGAAACTGAGGCTGATTCCATTTTACCGGACTATCTACTACATACCTACATTGCTTGGAGGGTCGGTAGCTATTGCCGTGCTCTGGCGGCGGCTTTTTGCGGCAGACGGCATCATTAACCTTATTCTGCGTACTGCCTTTGATGCGAACCCGCCGGCATGGATTTCCAACCCGAAATATGCCCTGGGGACATTAATATTGCTGGCTGTATGGCAGTTTGGTTCACCGATGATTATATTTTTAGCGGGGCTCAAGCAGATACCCCAGGAATATTACGAAGCGGCAAGCGTTGACGGCGCGGGAAAAGTGCGTCAGTTTTTTGCCATCACTTTACCGGCGCTGTCCCCGATCATTTTCTTTAATCTGGTTATGCAGATGATAAGTGCATTCCAATCGTTTACGCAGGCGTTTATTGTGTCCGGCGGTAACGGCGGTCCGCTGGATTCTACGATGTTTTACAGTCTGTATTTATATATCAAGGGATTCTCCTTCTACGAAATGGGCTATGCATCAGCCATGGCATGGATTCTCTTGATAATTATCGCGGTGTTTACAGGACTGATTTTTAAGGGATCAGGCTCATTGGTTTCTTATGGGGGCGGTGAATAAATGAAAAGAGAACATAAAACTCTGGCCGTTGCGGGCGTTTCAAATATTATTATCATCATTTTGGGTGTCGGTATGTTATATCCGATTATCTGGATGATTGCCGCGTCTTTTAAGGAAGGTAACACAATATTCAGCGATCCAAGTCTTTTTCCCAAAGCTTTTACCCTGCAAAATTATGTTACCGGCTGGGCCGGTATTGTTGGTATTGTCGGCTTTGGCGAGTTTTTTAAAAATTCTTTTTTTATTTGCATCCTTTGTGTTATTTGCAATGCGGTGTTTTGTACACTAACGGCCTATGCCTTCGGCAGGCTTAATTTTGTCGGAAAACGTATCTGGTTTGCTGTTATGATGGTTACCCTGATGCTGCCTTCCCATGTAACTACTATTCCGCGGTATATCATTTTCCGAACCTTTGGGTGGATTGATACATACCTGCCCCTGATTATACCTAAACTATTTGCTACCGATGCGTTTTTTATTTTCCTTTTGGTGCAGTTTATCCGCAGTCTGCCAAAAGAACTGGATGAATCGGCAATTATTGACGGCTGCGGCAAGTTTAGCATTTATACCAGAATTATTCTTCCCCTTACCGTTCCGGCCATTATAACTACCGTATTGTTTACGTTCTTATGGACCTGGGACGATTTTTTTAACCAACTTCTGTATCTGAACTCACCGTACAAGTATACGGTTCCCATGGGACTGCGGCTTTTTATTGATTCCACCGGTATTTCCTCATGGGGCGCAATGTTTGCCATGGCGGTCCTTTCATTGGCGCCCAGTTTTATTTTATTCTTTTCCCTGCAAAAATATTTTGTGCAGGGAATCGCAACAACAGGCATTAAGGGGTAGTTTACCCCATAAATTTTATTGGAGGTTTTAGATGAAAAAACTCACATTGGTCTTACTCGTTCTTATGTTGAGCGTAGTAACAGTTTTTGCCGGCGGCGGCAGTCAGCGGCAAAGCAGCGGTTCCGGTACAACACTTCGGTGGGCATACTGGGGAAGCGGTGATCGGGTAACACGAAGTCAGGCGGCTATTGATGCGTATCAGGCTGCCACTCCCGGTATTGTGGTAAATCAGGAAGTATCCGGTTCGACGAATGACCACTTTACCAAGGTAAGCACCCAGATAGCCGGCGGAAACGGTCCGGACATTATTCTGTTCGGCGGTAACTACGGCGCTGACGGTGTAGACAAGGGCATACTGCTGCCCCTGGATCAATATGTGGGTCCCGGCAAAGCCATTGATACAAGCACTCTTGATCCCGGTACTATTGAACTGGGAACATGGACTGATGGCCATGTTTATGGAATTTCTGTAGGTACGGTTATGGCGGCCATGGCGTACAACAAAACCTTGCTTGAAAAATACGGCTGTGCCTTACCCAATACCAACATGAGCTGGGAAGAATTCCGGGCTTATCTTGTTTCCATTAAGGCGAAACTCCCTGCCGGTGTATATCCCCTGCAGGATTTCGGCGTTACATCTTCCGGTACCACGGGCTTTGGCTATTGGACGCGGTGGAATAATACCCCTCTTTATGACATTACGACCGATTCCTCGCCGGTTACTCCGGCGGTTGCTGCAAAGTTCCTTGATCTGTTCAAGGATTACCGGGATAACGGTTTAATTCCCCCGGCCGATATTGCGGGCAGTTATGCGGAAACCGGCGCAGATAGTTCCTCCCTCGTAGCGGGCAAGGTAGCCATTGGCTTCCTTATGACAAGCCAGTTTGCGGGTTTCCAGGACGGCACCACTGATGAGCTTAATCTTATTGAGATGCCCGGCGCTTCGACGACCAACAAGGCGCTCTGGCCTCAGATGAGTGCGGTCTATACCATAAACAAGGATTCTAAAAACATCGATGCGGCAGTCAAATTTATCAACTTCCTGATAAACAGCCCCGATGCCGGAAGGACCATGGCTACTACCCGCGGTATTTCCTCTTCTTCAAGCTACCGGTCCGGGATTACGCCGAATATGGTTTCTGCCACGGACAAAAAAATACTTGCGTATTTTGACGCTGCGGCTCCCCATTCCTCACCGGAAACTCCCCATCTGCCGGGGGACACGGAGTTTAACAGCACCATGCCGTTAATTTATCAACAAGTGGCTTTTGGCCGGCTTACAACAGCGGCTGCCGGTCAGCAGGTTGCTGATTTGCTTAAACAATTAATTGCCAAATGGTAAAATGGACGATATATCGTCTAATTGACTGAAAGGCGGTTGGATGCGCTGAACACAGGTTCGGCGCATCCATTTTTCCGAGGAGAAAACAATTAAGCGTTTATTTGTTTTGGGTGATAGTATTTCGATGCACTATGGCCCCTATCTTAAACAATTTACCGAAGGCCGTTATAAATATTACCGCAAGGGCGGCGAAGGGGAAGTCAGCGGGGATTTGAATTATTCCGATCTTTCCAACGGCGGGGACAGCGGAAATGTACTGAATTATGTACGGAAAACACCCACAGCGCTTGACTGTGATGTTTTTTTGTTTAACTGCGGCCTGCATGATATTAAAGGAGAAGTAATTACCGGAAAACTGCAGGTAAGCCTTTCGGATTATCAGGCAAATCTGGAGACAGTTTGTAGTATACTAACAACACATTCGCTGCAGCCGGTATGGATACGCAGTACCCCGGTAGACGATGCTCAACACACCGCGTTTTGCAAAGACTTTACCCGTACCAACGCTGATTTGCAAAACTACAATGCCGCCGCCGATAAAATTATGGGGGATCACAACATTCCCGTAATAGATTTATATTCCTTTACACTTTCTTTGGGTGGCAGCATTTATGCTGATCACATCCATTTTACCGAAGATACACGCCGCATTCAGGCTGCCTATATTGCAGGATTTTTGAATGCCATCGAATAACAATATTGAATAAAGGATATCCGCATGAACTATCATCTTGCCATTGACATTGGAGCATCAGGCGGAAGGCATATTTTGGGATGGTATGAAAATGGCAGATTACTGCTGGAAGAAATATACCGTTTCCAAAATATGCCCTCCCGGTCGGGCGATCATTTACTATGGGATACGGAACGGCTTTTTACTGAAATTGTGAAGGGCCTTGCCGTCTGCGGCGCCCAGGGAAAAATCCCCGGTACTATCGGTATTGATATGTGGGGAGTTGACTATGCGCTGCTTGACGCTAATGGCCTGTTGATTGATCCGGTCTATTCCTACCGCGACGGGCGGGGGGCGGCCTTTACCAATACGAAAGTCCCCTTTAAAGAGATGTACGCCCTTACCGGAATCCCGGAGCTTCCCATTAATACGGTGTACCAGTTACTCTCGGATCAGGCCGCAGGCCGCCTGGATAGGGCCGCCGCATTCGTGATGCTGCCGGAATATTTTTCATACCGCCTTACGGGAAAATTAAAAAACAGTTTTACTGCGAATCGCACCGCGGAATACACCATGGCTTCCACAACAGGTTTACTGGACGCGCAAAAACGGACATGGGCCCAGGATCTTATCAAAGGGTTGAACCTGCCGGAGCGATTTTTCCCGCCGGTGCAGGAGCCGCCCTATGAGGCAGGTTCACTTTGTGCGGAAGTCAGGGAGCGTGTCGGCTTCGACGCGCAGGTGATCATCGGCGCCACCCACGATACGGCGTCCGCCGTAAGCATCATGCCGGACGACGCCCTGTACCTGAGTTCCGGCACCTGGAGTTTATTGGGCATACAGGGCAAGCCCATTCTTACCGATGATGCCCGCGAAGCGGGTTACACAAACGAAGGCGCCCTGCACGGGAACATACGCTTCTTAAAAAATATTACCGGACTCTGGATGCTGCAAAGTATCCGGCATGAACTGGGCGATGAGTACAGTTTCAGCCGGCTTGAGGCGCTCGCCAAAGAGGCGGCGCTTAAAAAAGAGGCGGCCGGCGGCGCGGAATACGGCATTGACTGCAACCGCCCGCAGTTTATCAGCCCCCCGTCAATGATCGATGCGGTGAAGGCCGAATGCGCTGCCGCAGGTTTCCCCGTCCCCGCGGACGCCGGGGAACTTGCGCTCTGTGTATACCAGAGCCTTGCGAAAAGTTACAACGATACTATCATCGGCATTGAACACATTACCGGCAGACAATACCCTGCGCTTTCCATTATCGGGGGCGGCAGCAAAGACAAATATCTTAATTCGCTTATCGCCGCGCACACCGGCAAGACCGTGTACGCCGGTCCCGTAGAGGCAACGGCGGCGGGGAACCTCATCATGCAGATGCAGTATGCCGGGGAGATCACAGGGGATGTGTGGAATGTGATCAAGAACTCTTTTGAAATAACGGTAATTAAGTAAGGGGATATATGGAACTTCGTTCCACTTCGATTAGACCGTGCGGCATCCGCCGCACAAAATAGGGGATACTATGTACGAAACGGCGCGGACTAAATATCAGGCATGGGGCATAGATACCGAAGGGGCGCTTAAAAAATGCGCCGCGATACCTGTTTCGCTTCACTGCTGGCAGGGCGATGATATAATGGGCTTTGAGCAGAATGGGGGAGGCGCATCGGGGGGCATACAGACCACCGGCAATTATCCCGGCAGGGCGCGGAATAAGGATGAACTCATGGCGGACCTGGACTTTGTCTATTCCTTCATTCCGGGAAAGAAGCGGCTCAGCCTCCACGCCATTTACGCAATCAGTGGCAAACCAACGGCCCGTGACGCCATCGAAGCACGGCACTTTGATCCCTGGCTTGAATGGGCGGCGCAACACGGCATCAATCTGGATTTTAACCCTACTCTTTTTTCCCATCCCTTTGCCGCAGACGGGCTTACCTTGTCTCATCCCGATAAATCAATACGCGATTTCTGGATACGCCATGTAAAGGCCTGCCGCAGTATTGCTGCGTATATCGGCGAAAAACAGGGGAGTGCCTGCCTCAACAATATATGGATACCCGACGGCTTAAAGAACCCACCGGCGGACCGGCTTTCACCGCGCTTAAGGCTCAGGGATGCGCTGGACGAAATCTTTTCGGTTAAGTATGACAAGCGCTTTATTATTGACGCGGTGGAAAGCAAGTTATTCGGCATCGGGCTTGAAAGTTACACCGTCGGCACATCGGAATTTTATATTGGCTATGCGGCAGCGCGGGGCATCAATGTACTGCTTGACAGCGGGCATTACCATCCCACAGAACTGGTATCCGACAAAATCCCGTCCATGCTTGCCTTTTTTGAAAAGGTGCCCCTCCACGTTACCCGGGCCGTGCGCTGGGATTCGGATCATGTGGTGCTGTTTGAAGATGAGATCAAGGAAATTGCCAACACAATAATCCGCAGTAATGCTGAGGACCGGGTACTCATCGGCCTTGACTACTTTGATGCCAGCATCAACCGGATTGCGGCCTGGGTGACCGGTGCGCGGAACATGCAGAAGGCACTCTTAAACGCGCTCCTCGCGCCCTGCGATGAACTTAAGGCGCTGCAGGACGCAGGGAATTATTCAAAACTTCTTGTCATGCAGGAAGAATTGAAAACCCTGCCCTTTGGCGCCGTGTGGGAAGAATACCTTGCGCGTCAAAAAATTGCCGTTGACTGGTTTCCCGTTGTGGAGCAATACGAAAGGGATGTGCTGACAAAGCGCTGAATTAGATATCCTGGGCATTCGCCAGAAGGTAATCCTCCGCTTCCTTGCTCCACAATCCATTGTGGCGTCCGCAGATTTCTCCCAGCGCTTTATAGAAGGGATCGGCCTTGCCCTTTTCCGCAAAGTCGGCGATGGCCGCAAGATCCAGTTTTTTGCCGGTGTAGATGAGCTTCTTGCCTCCGGGAATTTTGTCCAGGTCGATGGTGGTCTTGGCAACGGCGTTAAGGCCGCCCACATGGGTCACCATAAAGACCGGGTTCAGTTCCCCCTTTGCCATGAGGTCCAGGGATTCCCGCATATCGTCGGTGTTGCCCCCGGAGGTTCCCACGATGTGGTGGGCATCGTAGTGGACATTGTAGAAGTTGAAATTGGCGGCGAATGCGGTGTCCGTGGGACCCGCAAAGAAATTGAGGCAGCCGTCGTGGCCAAGCAGGCTGTCCCCCAATTCAAGGACCGGCTTGACCGGGGCAAAGACAAAAACATCATCGTAGAGTTTGCCTCCGTTCAGTCCTTTAAGATGGGCAACCGGGTCCTGGATATTTTTCGTATTTATATAAGAAAGTTCTACGCCGTATTTTTTGGCCTCATCCGGGGGCAAAAGCTGGGCGGCACGGGCGAGCCGGGCGTCGTCGATGTCGGTTACTACCATGCGGGAGGGGCGGCGGGGGTTGTGAATGGCATAATCGATTGCGCCCAAACCCATGGGGCCGACCCCTGCCAGTAGTATAAGTGAGCCCCCTTCGACGATACCCATTTCGTGGACATAGGAACCGCCCCTGGTATGGTACTGGGCGTGGAATGCGCCCACAACGCAGGACACGGGTTCCGCCAGGGAGCCCATGAAAAAATTATCCACCTGATAGTCCAGGAGGCAGTTCATCTCCATCACTTCTTTGGGAATGATGATGTAGGCGGCGTCTCCGCCGAGGTACTGATAGGAATAACCCGGCGCCCAGAGGGTTTCCTGCCCGTTTTCATCAGGATAGTTAAGGGCCGGCTGAATGGCAAACCGGGAACCGGGTTTGAATTTGTCCCCCCATTTTGCCCCGACCTTTTCAATGACCCCGCAGAATTCGTGTCCGATAATGATGGGAGCGGCGGAAAGATCCGCGCGGACCCGTTTATGCTTGTTTCCCTGCAGGGCAAGTTTATGACTGGACATGCAGATTGAATCCGAAACCACCCGGGCCAGTATTTCATCATCCTTAATTTCAGGAAGATCGAACTCCTCTAACCGGAGATCATTGACCCCGTAAATACGGACTGCTTTTGTTTTCATAGTAACGCTCCTAATGTAACATAACTTGACCGCCGGTAACCGGAATTGCCTGGCCGGTTTCGTATTCCTGTTCAACCACATAGTAGATGGCCCGCATCACATCTGCCCCGGTACAGCCCCGCTTCATGGGGACCTTGGCTTCGTAGAAGGCCCGCACATCCGCCAGGGTCCTGGCGCCCGGGACTTTGCCGGTGTTGAGGTACTGCACAAAAAGCCCCTTCACCGGGTCAGACCACAGGGGCCCGTCCAGGAAGTTACCGGGGCAAATGGCGTTTACCTTAATATCATACTCCACCAATTCCAGGGCAAAGCTCTCGACCAATCCTATGGCGCCGAACTTGCCCCCCGCATAGGCGCCGTTTTTATTGGAACCCTCAAGGCCCGATTTGGAATTTATCTGGATGATATCGGTCTTCCACCCGGGGGCGGTACGGTTTTGCCGCCGGAGCAGCCTGCCGCAGTGTTTTACCATAAGGAAAAATCCCGTGTAGTTGATGTCCGTGACAAACTTAAACGCTGCCTCTTCCTGTTCCAGAACACTTGCCGCCTTGAGTACCCCGGCGTTGCTTACGCAGAGGTCCAGTCCCCCGGCGGTATCCGCAATGGTTTTGAAGAGGGCCTCCACCGAAGCCTCATTGGAAACATTAACCGGAACCGCCACTGCGGCGATCCGTTTTTCTGACGCGTTGAGGGTCTCCGCCAGTTTTTCCGCGCCCCCCAGGTTCAGATCGGCGATAAACACCAGCGCCCCCGATGCGGCAAGCCCCCGGACAATTTCTTCCCCAAAGCCCTGGGCTCCCCCGGTTACCAATACTATTTTGTTTTTTACTACCGATGAGCGGTTTACTGCGGATGCCCCCGGCGCGGCTATGAGGGAATCCGCAGTATTGGTGTTGCCCGGCTCCAGGGGCGAAGCATCGCCGGTTACGCTTCTTTTTTTGGCGGAATCAAGATCCCGGTCTATCCAGTACACCGCATCCCCGGAGGGCGTTGTTATCCTGATGCAGGAAGGCTGTGCGCTTGCCGCTCCGTTTTTGGCTTCCCAGGCGGTGTATGCATCCCTCAGGAGTTTAGCCGCCCACGCCTCATCAAAACTATCACCTGTCCATGCCGCCCGGAGGTCAACCGTGAGGGCCTGGGGGGGAACTGCAGCAGCATCACCGGCGGGCACAACAACCCGCAGACACTTCGCGGCATTGATCCAAAGCCCCCGGATAAGGGGCGCCGTCAGTATATGATCCGTGAAGCTCATACTTGATACCTTCCTTCCTGTAGTTTTTTGAGAATATCCGGCGCCGATGCTTCCGGGTTTTTTGTATCCAAATCCTTTCCCGCGAGGGCGTATGCGGCAAGCCGCTGCTGCAGGGGAAGGGTATACAGGGGATTGGCCGGGGAGAAAAGGGCGAACCGGGAATCCACCGAGGCCAGCCGTTCATGGGCGATGAGCGCCCAGGTAGTGTCCAGAAGGTGGCGGAAATCATCCTGCAATATTTCGGGGCAGTTGAAAGACTGCCGGGAACTGTTAATGTCCACCCCGGAAATTTCCATAAAACCCCTCTCCGCGCAGAGACGCTGCACCCGGCGGAGCTGTGCGAGGGTATTCCGGGGGGGCATATAGGTAAGGGCCCGGTATCCCAGGCGGGAGAGTTCATCGAACAGTTCTTCTACATAATCATCCTCAAATTTTTCCGCCTTTTTATCCCCCGTGGGGGATTCCGCGATATCCCCCAGGTATGCATAGGCCGGTATGGCGCCGATGGAGTCCGCAAAGGCGCATACCTCTTTAGCGTTGATACATTCCGTGTCTCCGGGCTGGATAAAGATCCGGCTTAAAAAACCGGACTTGAGTATTCCCAAAAGATCGTAGAGATAGTGCGGATTTTCCGGATCGGAAAGGGATTGCGCAATTTTTGCCGGAGGGCTAACGCCAAAGAGCCCGAGCTTTTCATTAATCCCAGGCCCCTTCCCGTATTGGGTGATGAGCTTTTCCGCTGCCGCCGCCAAAAGGTGGCGTTCGGTTACCTCGCCGTCATGATTGTACATTGATTTATCGATCACATCATGCTGAAAATCAATTTCAGGAAGCCCCGCTTCATGGAGAATGGCATTGGCGGATTCGGTCATCTCACTGGTTCTTGCAAGCCGTTCCTTTCGGATGGGGGCGAGAAAATCCCTGACCCTGGGAAGCGCCGGTGCAGGGATGCCCTGGACGGTCATATAGGCAAGGCCTGTGGAATCGGGGTTGTTAATCTTTTTTTCCGCAAAGGGGCCCGGTTTTCCATCAGGGCCTTTCTTAAAGCTTACCCTGACCTCAAAACCGGTGCATCCCCCAATGCCGAGGATGGCGCAGGCGGCGATCATCTCCTCTGCCGCGCCCGCGGAATCGTGATCCACCGAGCCCGCGGCCAGCAGCCCCGCATCCCGCGCCATAAGGGCGGCCATACTGGGGGTATAGGGACTGAAGCTGTAGATCGTGTGGATATGGTTATTCACTTCCCCGGCGCCCGCGGGCTTTGCCGGATGCTGTTTTACCAGTTCCCCAAGTCCCCGGAGCCGTTCCTGGGGATCAGAATGGGGATTGTTAATTAACGCGGGGTAATCGGTCATGGCTTTTCCGCAACCTGGGAACGGTAGCGTTCTACTTCCCAATTATTGATAAAATCTATCTTGTCCTGGGTCATAAAACGCGGGCCCCCAAAGCTCTCCGAATAGGCCGCGACCTTGGCGGTGTCGGTAAAGAGCTCAAGCGCCAGGGACGCGGTTTTTTCCGATGCCCCTATGCCGAAAATTCCCCTGCCCTGGACCGCAGCGATCTTTGGCGGCCGTCCGGTCTTTTTAAGATGCCCTTTCCACGCATCCCGGATCTGATCCTCCAGGGGATCGCCGTCTGTAATAGTTATAAAGAGGGGATCGCTGCCGGAATAGACGATGTGATCCGGGGTAAAGGCGGAAGAAACAGGGCTGAAATCGGCAACAGTCTTGGTAAGGCGGGCAAATTCGGCGTTCTGTTCCAAAACAACTTTTGGATTTTGCCCGGCACAGGCGGCCAGCGCCTGTGCAATTGTTTCCGAATCACGGCAAAGCCTGGTTTTACCGGAAAAATCAGGTTTTCGTGTTATTTTCTTTTCCAGAACAGAGAGGATTTTCGCATAAATTGCCCTTATGCCCTCAACAGAATCGGCCCCGACAAAGACCCCGTGGTTTTGGAGGAAAATAATGTCCGCCGGTTTTCCATTGCGGGCCAGGTAGGTATCCAGGGCCTGTTTCACCACCAGTGAAAGGATATATCCCGGATTGGTGATAGGTATCCAGATGCAGCCTTCGCCGAAAAGCGCCTTGGCGGCGCCTTCACCATCCTGTGAACAGGTAAGGCCGTTAACCAGCGCCGGATGGGTATGCACCACATAGGCAAAGGGCAGGATATCGTGGAGCAGGGTTTCAACACTGGGGCGCTGCGGACTTTTAGTCCGATATTCCTCACCGGGCAGCTTCGCGGCCATCATATCCGCCAGTACCGCCGCTTCCCGCTCATCCGCGTCTTTGGGATACTGTTTTTCCCAGATATGGGCCAATTTTGCCCGGTCCATCCTGACAAAACCTTCGGCGCCAATGTCCCCAAGGCTCGTCCCCGAACCCTTTACAAAAAGGGTTGCGCCGTCTTTGAAGGAAGTATTACCCCCCCCGGCAATCACATATTCCGGATTGGATCCGTAATATCTGGATATATCGACAAGTTCCTGTAAACTCATATTTACTCATTATTCCATCATTTTGTCGGTATGTACATAGACAAAAAATTTGGTATGTAGACAAAACGCTCATTTCATTTATTATAGGATACAAAAATGATTCACCATACCTTTGTTGTCCGTACCGGCGAAACGAATCCCTGGCGGAACATTGCCCTGGAAGCGTTTCTGCTGGACCATGTGCCAAAAGAAACCTGTATCCTGTACCTTTGGCAGAACCGGCATACGGTGGTCATCGGGCGGAATCAGAATGCCTATAAGGAATGCAGGGTCCGGGAACTGGAAGCCGATGGGGGCCATCTTGCCCGGCGGCTTTCCGGGGGCGGCGCGGTGTTCCACGATTTGGGGAACCTCAACTTTACCTTCCTGCTCCCCGCAGCCGATTACGATCTGGGGAAACAAACCGATGTCATTTTGCGGGCGGTGCAGAAGCTGGGCATCAAGGCGGAAAAGACCGGCCGCAACGATATTGAAACCGACGGCCGCAAGTTTTCGGGGAATGCCTTTTACCGGTCCGGAAAGAACGCCTACCACCACGGTACCCTGCTGGTCAGGGCCGACAAGGAAGCCGCAGCCCGTTACCTTTCGGTTTCCCAGGACAAGATACGTTCAAAGGGCGTAGAGTCGGTTAAGAGCCGGATCGTCAATCTGACAGAATGCAACCCAGATATCACCATCGCTTCCATGGACCGCAGTATGGCTTCAAGCTTTGACGAAGTATACGGTGCCGTATCCCGGGAATTACAGGCGGCGGAGCTGTTTACCGCCCTGCCCGGTATCGGCGAAAGCGAAGCGGCGGCGCGGAAACAGCTGGCGGCCCTTGAAGCGAAGTTTGCGGACCCCGATTGGAAGTACGGGAAAAATCCCCCCTTCGAGTTTGCGGTGCAGGGGCGTTTTTCCTGGGGGGGCGTGGAAATACATTTTGATGTCAAGGCTAATACCATTACCAATGCCCAGGTTTTCTCCGATGCCATGGACAGTGAATTTATCCTTGGCCTCGCGGACACGCTGGGGGGGACGCCCTTTACCTGGCAGGGGGTGTCGGAAAAACTGGCTGCCGCTTACCGGGATACCCCGTTATATACCGGGTATGCCGCCGATATCGCAAAATTGATTTTTGAAGAGACGCCGCGCTATTTTTCCTTGTAAAGCCGCCCTATTCGCCGTATACTTGTTCCGGAGGTCTTTATGACCATACAACAGACCCTTACTATTCCCAAAGCTACCCGGCATTTGAAGCTGCGCCTTGACCTTGTGGAACCCGTACCGGCGGGGACCGTCGATGTGGCACTTTCTTTCCCGGACTCTTCGGAGTCCGAGGACTCTTTAGAGTCCGCAGACTCTTCGGAGTCCAAAAACCCCTGGATGGATTGGGATTTCCACCAGCCCCTACCCGAACCCCGTTCCATTGAGGAAGCCCTGCAAATGGGCGATGCCCGGGTTGCTGCGGTGCGGGCCGATCCGTCCCTGGGGATTGCAAAATTTCAAGGGTGCATGAAGGATAGCCCCACCTTTTTCCCCGGCGATGTGGTAGCAACCATCAGGAAGATGCGGGACGAATGGGACGCATGGGATGACTAAGATCGTCCTTGACTCAACCGCAGTTATTAAATACCTTCGGAACGAATTAACCTTAGAGGAAGTTGGCGGCAATGATAGTGACCTGTACATCAGCGTTATCACCGGTATGGAAGCCTTGGCATATCCGGACATTACCGCCGATGAAGAACAGCGTGCCCATGATTTTTTGGCAGCCTGTGTCATCATTCCCTTAAACCGGCAGGTGCAGAAGGAAGCGATACAATTCCGGCGTTCCAGCAGGCGGAAACTGCCTGACTCCATTGTGGCTGCTACTGCGGTAGTATTAGGCATTCCTCTTTTTAGCCATGACCCCCATATGCTTAAAGCAAGCTTCCCCGGCCTGACGGTGGTAAGCAGCCTATAAAAAGGCGGCCCCGATCCTTGAGCCGGAGCCGCCTTGTCTTAAACGGTGACTGTCACCGGTGCGTTTACTTCTCATCAATCACATTTCCGCATCAAAGATATATTGAATACTTGCGTTAATATTGGCGATATAGTTTTTAGGCAGCATTGACACCAATTCGGTTAGCCGAGGTGATAACGGCGCAGATAGTGGTTTGTATGGCGCTGCGGTTTTAACCATTACCAGTCTTCCCCGGAAATCGCCTCGGACTGTGCCAGCGCTAAACCGGGGTCAAGGGATGATCTCTCCCGCGCGTAGACTGCATTCAGACGCGCCGTTACCATGTCGCTGGCAGCACGGCACAAAAAGGCGGCCCCGACCTAAGCCGGAGCCGCCTTGCCTTAAACGGTGACTGTCACCGGTGCGTTTACTTCTGACGTGTTATAATTGTCTCACATAATTCGCCGTAACAATTCATCTGCATGTATCATCATTTTTGAAAATGCAAACCATTTTTTACCCAGGTCTTTTAAGGATGCGCCGATGTGATATACCGTATCATCAATAATCAGAAAGCGGTCGTGGGATTTTTTGAAGGTCTTGACTGCGACCGGAGGATATTGGGCATTATATTTTTGTAAATCAAGCTGTAATTGTGCTGATATTTTCGGCGTGTATATAACCGCATTAACCTTCTTTACAAGACGCCGCTTTGTGTTAGAGACTTGCCGTTCTATATGTTCAAAACGCCGGTTAACAGAATAGCCTTTGAGCAGATACTCTCGCAGTTGTCGCAAAATTTGCGACAACTGAAAACCCGCCTAATTCTTCCGCAAGGGCGTTGTTAATGTGCTTGCCAATGGTTTTAATATCCCTGCCAAACAGGGCAGCTATTTGCTGTCGATTAAGCCACACCGTCTCATTCTCCAGCCGGACTTCCAGTTTAACGGTGGTCCGGTTGGTAGAGGATTATTTCATTGGTTACGGTTTGGCTCATGGCTTTATTATAGTATGAAATATAAAACTGGTACAAGGAGATGTGGGAAGATTAACCACAAGCTGCCTGGCAGCACGGCACAAAAAGGCGGCCCCAACTTAAGCCGGAGCCGCCTTGCCTTAAACGGTGACTGTCACCGGTGCGTTTACTCTACCGTAAACCACGCGCAATCAGAACCGTTGTTGCCTGAACCGTCTTTAGCATATCCGATTTCGACAAAGTGGCTGCCCGCTGTAGAAACGGATATCACAACCGTTTTTGATGTGCTGCCGGATATCCTATCATAGTAGTTAGAAGTCCTGTCTGCAGACGTATTATTCAAATAGCCCACAAAGGCATAATCGTAACCCGATTCTGACGACACCTCAAGATTTATGATTACGACTGCGTTTGCGGCTGTGGTATCAAAATCTACCCGAATTTTGGTTGTTTCATTATGGGTGATAGTTGGCGATTGCCATCTGCCCGAAACTTGCGTCCACGGAGAAGTCACAGACGAAGATGCGGTCGGATTCGTATACGTTATATTACTAATCCGGGGAGTGCCGGGAGCGACAGGACTGTCGGTGACTCGTACCGCATAGGTGCCGGAATAGGAGGAGGCGTATGCTCGAATATAAATCTTGTCGCCGCTACTCAAAGTCTGGCCTAACCGCCCTGTATTATATGCGTCAGTTGAGTAAGAAACTACGCCTAAATAGCCGTCGGTGGAGCTGTATGCGTAAAGGTAAACACGAGCAGTTTTGCCTGAGCCGTAATACGAATCATTCCTCCAAAGGTAATACGTACCCGCCGAAGGAGCAGTAAACTCGTACCACTGTGCGTAAGTCTCACCGGTATTAGTAAAGTTTCCATCCTCCCATGTGTTGACAGCAAGCGTGGTGAGTCCTCCCGCCGGCGCTCTGTTTACATACGGCTTGTAGTAGGCGACTGTGGAGCCGTCTTCGGCGGTTACCTTAATGTAGAGTGTTGTACCTGACGGAAAAGATGAGGTAATGTTCGCCGGCGTTGTCCGCTCTGTGTCGTACGAGGAGGTATAGTAGAGCACTGCTGCGGCGCCGGATGCCGTACCAATATCCGCCGCCTCGATGGTTGCCTTGTCATTCGCAACGGTGATAGTCCCTTGATAAGGTGATGCAATCGTTCCGTCTCCCGTCCATGCACCCGGCGACACACCGGCGACTGAGATGAGCCCTGCATTGTTGCTGGGGTCGTCCGGCGGCTCCGTCGGACACCCCATCAAAACCAATCCGAATGTCAGCGCTGCTGCCAATACCCCCAACAGAAACACGGCTTTTGTGCCAAAAGCTTTGTTCCCTTTTTCGTTTCGCTTCATTTTGAAGCCTCCTGCGGTCTTTCCCTGCTGCCTTTGTATATATGTGCACCGCATGAAGAGGGGAACCTCCGCCCCATTGGGGCTTGGTTCGCTTTCAAGCGGATAACACCTGTGGTGGGCGAGAAAAGTGGAGTTTTGTCTGAATGATAAAAAAGCGGGACTATATTATAGGATAGTTGACACGGTTCGGTTTCCCGAACCGTATGTGAGCCCGAAGAACCTAACGGGGGGGGGGGGGTAGCTGTATAGTCAAAATCTGACGAAACATAGGACAAAGATACAGGAAAATGTCTTCGTTGTAAATTGTCTTTTTGTAGTTTCGCGCCGAATTATGCCGAATTCTTGTAAACTTTTGGGGGACAAGCGGGTTTTTTGCCCCGCGGGCGTGTGCGTGGGGGGATTCCTGAGGGTTTTGCGCCTTCGCCCCTTGCGCTTTTTCTTTAACCGCTATATAATCATAATACTTTCGTAATTATTTCGAAAGAGGAAAGTAAGTGATATCTGAGTTGAACGAAAGGGAACAAACAATACTCGGGAAACTTTCGGCAAACGGTACCGTATCGGTGACCGCTTTGGCCCAGGATTTGGGCTTGTCCGAGGTGACCATCAGGGGGGATCTGAAGGAACTGGAGGATAAGGGCTGGCTTTTCAGGACCCGGGGCGGGGCGGCTCCGGCGATACACCGGGACATCATGGAACGCCAGCGGGAGCGGCTGGAACAGAAGAACGCCATAGCCCGGGCCGCGGCGGCCCTGGTCCAGGACGGGGATGTGATCATGATTGAGGCGGGAACGACCACCGCCCTGCTTGCCCGGTACCTCCTGGGGAAGCGGGATATCCACATCGTGACCAATTCAACCCTGGTTTTTTCCTATGCCCGGATGAACCCCAATCTCCAGATTACCATGACCGGCGGTGAATTCCGCCGGCCCACCGAATCCCTGGTAGGGCCCATTGCCCTGGAAACCATCTCCCATCTGAATGTGCGGCTTGCCTTTGTGGGAACCGACGGCTTTACCCTGGAACGGGGAATTACCACCCACCTGATGGAAGGGGCGGAAATTGTCAAAGCGATGAAGGCCCATGCGGAAACCACGGTACTGGTGGCGGATTCCAGCAAATACGGAAAAACCGGCTTTGCCACGGTGCTGCCCCTTTCGGCTTTGGACCGTATCATCACCGATGACGGCCTGGAGGACAGTGCGGCACGGGACCTGGCCGAAGCGGGGATTGGGCTTACGAGGGTATGAAAGGGTATGAAATGGAAGGGAAGAATTTTAACCACGAACCACACTAACGACACGAACTTTTTAGAACAAAATTGTGCTGAGAACTTAATTGGTTTCTTGTTCGTGTTTTTCGTGTGGTTCGTGGTTATTTCTTTTTGAATTTTACGGGAAGAAAGGAGAAGTTATTATGGCGCATGTGCTGATTATGCCCCGTCAGGGTAACACGGTGGAATCCTGTGTTCTGACGGAATGGAAGGTAAAGGAAGGGGATTCGGTGGATGTTGATTCGGTGGTCTGCATGATAGAAACCGATAAGGCCACCTTCGAGCTTCCCGCAGGAGAAGCCGGGACGGTTCTCAAACTGATCCGGGCAGAGTGGGACGATATTCCCGTCCTGGAACCTATCGCGGTTATTGGAAAGCCCGGTGAAGACTGGGCTGCCGCTCTGGGCGGCGCGGGCGTTGCGGCAACAGCGGAAACGGCGCCGGTAAAAACGGTGCCTGACACCAGTTCTGCCGAAATGGTGCCTGACACCACTGCGGCGGGGCAGGGGAGCGGCGCTGTTGGGGACATGGTCCCTGCGGGAAGCGGCGGGGCTATCTCTCCCCGTGCGCGGAATCTGGCGGAAAAGGAAGGATTGCCCGCCGGGGCTCTTGCGGGCTCCGGGCCGGGGGGACGGATTATTGAGCGGGATGTACAGGCCGCCTTACAGGCCGGCCCCGGATTAACCGCTGCGGCAAAAGCTGCTTTGGCTGCCCAGGCTGCGGCAGGGACCGGCGGCACAGTACCGGCGAGCGGGTCCGGGCTTGGGGGCCGCCTTACTGCGGCGGACCTTGCGGGCGGGGCCGGTACGGGAACGGCGGCCGGTGTATCGGTCGGTTCCGGTGCGGCGACAATTCCCGGCGCGGCCAACCTGGGCGAAGGGGCGGTCACGGAAACCCCTATCAAGGGTATCCGTAAACTTATCGCGGATCGTATGCACCAGTCCCTGACGGAAAGTGCCCAGCTCACGTTGAATGCAAGCGCCCCGGCGCTGCGGCTTCAGGAACTGCGGGCACGGATGAAGGGCTCACCTGAGGAATTGGGATTCGCCAAGATTACCGTGAACGATCTGATGCTCTATGCGGTGTCCCGGACCCTGCCCCGGTTCCCCTTTATGAACGCCCTCAAAATCGGGGATACCCTGAAAACTTACGAGCGGGTACATCTGGGAGTGGCGGTGGATACCCCACGGGGCCTCATGGTGCCGGTGATCAGGAACGCCAACCTCCTCTCCCTGCGGCAGATTTCCGCCGAGGCGAAACGGCTGGCAGCGGCCTGTCAGAAGGGCGGGGTCGGCCCGGACGAGCTTTCAGGCTCCACCTTCACGGTGACCAACCTGGGGAGCATGGGAATTTCCAGCTTTACCCCGGTGCTCAACGCCCCGGAGGTGGGCATCCTGGGGGTCTGCAATATCGAGCTTAAACCTGTGGCCGGAGCGGATAACGAAGATGGCTGCGGGGTTCAGTTTCTGCCCCACATCGGGTTAAGTCTGACCATCAACCATCAGGTGGTGGACGGCGCTCCGGCGGCGCGGTTCTTGAAAGCCCTGGGAGAGGCGGTGGCGGACATCGACCTCACCCTGGCAATGTAGGGGGACACATGTACGATACCATTATCATCGGAGCCGGGCCCGGGGGATACCTTGCGGCGGAACGGCTGGGGCATCAGAAGAAGAAGGTTTTGTTAATAGAAGAACAATACCTTGGGGGCACCTGCCTGAACGTGGGGTGCATCCCCACCAAGACCCTGCTCAATTCGGCAAAACAATATGTCCACGCAAGGGAAGCGGGAAAATTCGGCGTCAATGCCGCAAATGTTTCCTTTGATTGGGCTGTTATTCAAAAGTGGAAGGACGAGGTTTCCACAAAGCTCCGGGAGGGGATTGCCGGGCAGATGAAGCGCTTCGGCGTGGACGTGGCCCTGGGCCGGGGAGAGATCATCGCCCCGCCCAGAGGAACCGCACCGGCAAAGGTGAAAGTAACCCTGAACAAGGGCGGAACCGAAGAGCATGAAGGGCGGACCATCCTGGTTTCCGCGGGCTCAGTTCCGGCTATCCCGCCAATACCGGGGAGCAAGGACAATCCAAAAGTGGTGGATTCCACCGGGCTCCTCAGCATAGGGGCCGTACCCAAGCGGCTCACCGTTATTGGCGGCGGGGTTATCGGGGTGGAATTCGCCGGGCTCTTTTCCAGCCTTGGCACGGAAGTTACGGTCATTGAAATGATGGACGAGATCATCCCCTTTATGGACAAGGAGCAGGCGCCCCTGTTCCGCCGGGCACTAACGGGGGTGAACTTTAAACTTGGCTGCAAGGTCGAGAAGATCGAAGGCGCTGCGGTTCACTTCACCACGAAAGCGGGCGCCGCCGAGAAAGCCGATGCCGATCTGATCCTCATGGCGGTGGGCCGCCGTCCGGTGCTCAACACCTGGGGCGCCGAAGCTGCGGGGCTGGATCTGACGCCAAAGGGGGTCAGCGTGGATGACTGGATGCGGACCAACATACCGGGTATCTGGGCCGCCGGGGACGTAACCGGGAAGAGCCTTTTGGCCCATTCGGCCTACCGTATGGCGGAAGTGGCAGTCGCGGATATACTCACGAACCTGGACGGGATTGGCGGCAACAGTAATACTGCGCGCGGCGCATCAAACAGGATGCGCTACAACGCCGTGCCCTGGGCGGTCTACGGAGTCACCGAAGCCGCCGGTGTGGGCATGACCGAACAGGATGCGGCCTCAAAGGGGATCGCCATCCTCAAGGCATCCTTACCCATGAAGGTCTCTGGGCGGTTTGTTGCGGAGAACACCTTCTCAGGACCGGGTGCAGTAAAGGTGATCGCCTGCGCGGCCACCCGGCGTATCCTGGGGGTCCATGTTGTTGGGGCCTACGCTTCGGAGTTTATCTGGGGCGGCGCCGCATTGATAGAACAGGAACTGCGGATCGAAGACGTGAAGCAGCTCATCTTCCCCCATCCCACGGTCAGCGAATTAATTCGCGACGCGGTATGGGGGCTATAAAAACTACGTTTTTATAGCCTCGGAGTTTCGATAAATCGAAACTCCACAACTAAAATTTAAGGAGAACAGAAAATGCCTAAATCACAGTTAATTGACCCCAAATCGGTACGGAAACCGGAAATTCTCAAGCTTAAGGACATTCCGGTTAATCAATACAAGAGCGACATCAAAACGGAAACCGAGCTTTACGGAAAGGACAGGCTCAAGCGGATCTGGTACGACATGGTGACCATCCGGGAGTTTGAAACTATGCTCAACACCTTTAAAACTCAAGGGACCTGGAACGGGATTGAGTACAATCACAAGGGACCGGCCCATCTCTCAATGGGGCAGGAAGCGTCCTCCGTGGGGCAGTGCGTTAACCTTACTATCGATGACTTCACCTTCGGCAGCCACCGGAGCCACGGGGAAATTCTGGCAAAGTGTTATTCCGCCATCTGGCAGTTGGATGAGAAAAAGCTTGAGGAGATCATGAAGGGCTTCCTTGACGGGGAGACCCTGGGGGCGGCGGAAAAGGCGGCCTATAAAAATGTGAAGGACCTGGCTGAAAACTTTGTCCTCTACGGCACCCTGGCGGAAATCTTCGCCAGGAAGGCGGGGTTCACCCGCGGCCTTGGCGGCTCCATGCACGCCTTCTTTACCCCCTTCGGCTCCATGCCCAACAACGCTATTGTGGGCGGCTCCGCGGATATCGCCACCGGGTCTGCGCTGTACAAGCGTATCAACAAAAAGCCCGGCATTGTCATCGCCAACATCGGTGACGCTTCCATGGGCTGCGGCCCGGTCTGGGAAGCCATGATGATGGCCGCCATGGATCAGTACCATACCCTCTGGCCGAAAGACTCAGGCGGTGCGCCGCCCATCCTGTTCAATTTCTTCGACAACTTCTACGGCATGGGGGGCCAGACCGCCGGGGAAACCATGGGCTACGGCTTCATGGCCCGGGTCGGCGCAGGGGTCAACCCCGATAACATGTACTCGGAGCGGGTGGACGGCTACAATCCGCTGGCGGTGGCGGACGCCATCGCCCGGAAAAAAGCATTACTGTTGGCAGGCAAGGGGCCGGTACTTCTGGACACCCTCACCTACCGCATTTCCGGCCACTCCCCCTCGGACGCCTCCAGTTACCGCACCCCCGATGAGATCAAACTCTGGCAGGAGGCGGATTCCATTGCCGCATACGGCGCATACCTTATTGAGAACAAAATTGCCGATCAGGCGGAACTGGATGCCCTCCACGCGCAAATAAACGCCAAGCTCCTGGAAGTAGTAAAACTGTCGGTGAACGATGAAGTTTCCCCCCGGCTGGGCGGGGCCTTTATCGAATCGGTGATGTTCTCCAACGGCAAAGTAGAAAAGCTGGATGACCGCAAACCCGAACTTTTAGAACCCCTGGAGCAAAATGCACGGGTCAAGGCACTGGCAGGTAAGTCCCGCTATGGCTTTGACGCCGAGGGCAAACCGGTTTCCAAGAACAAGGCCTTCCAGTACCGTGACGCCCTCTTCGAAGCCATGGCCCACCGTTTTACTATCGACCCCACCATGGCGGCCTGGGGCGAAGAAAACCGTGACTGGGGCGGGGCCTTCGCGGTGTACCGGGGCCTCACCGAATTACTGCCCTATAACCGGCTCTTCAACAGCCCCATCTCCGAAGCGGCCATCGTGGGCGCCGGGGTGGGCTACGCGCTTTCCGGCGGCAGGGCGGTGGTAGAACTGATGTACTGCGACTTCCTGGGCCGTGCGGGGGACGAAATCTTTAATCAGGCATCCAAGTGGCAGTCCATGTCCGCAGGGCTCCTCAAGATGCCCCTGGTAGTCCGGGTTTCGGTGGGCAACAAGTACGGCGCACAGCACAGCCAGGACTGGGCGGCCCTGGTGGCCCACATACCGGGACTCAAGGCCTATTTTCCCGCCACCCCCTACGATGCCAAGGGTATGCTCAATCTGGCACTCCGGGGCACCGACCCGGTGATCTTTTTTGAAAGCCAGCTTCTCTATGACATGAGCGAACAGTTCGAGAAAAGCGGCGTGCCCGAAGGCTACTACGAAGTGAGCGAAGGGGAGCCCGCCATACGCCGGCAGGGGAAGGACCTTACCATCGTTACCCTGGGGGCGACCCTGTACAAGGCCATGGACGCGGCGAAAAAGCTCCAGGCGGATTTCGGTTTGGAAACCGAGGTGATCGACCTTCGCTTTATCAACCCATTGAACTACGAAAAGATCATCGAGTCCGTAAAAAAAACAGGAAAACTGTTACTCACCAGCGATGCTGCGGAACGGGGTTCCTATCTTCATACGGTGGCGAGCAACATCCAGACCATGGCCTTTGATTACCTGGACGCCCCGGTGGCGGTGGTGGGAAGCCGCAACTGGATTACCCCGGCGGCGGAAATGGAGGAACTCTACTTCCCCCAGATCAACTGGATCATCGACGCCATCCACGAACGGATCCTGCCCTTGAAGGGATACCAAAGCGCAACGGTGCAGACCACGCTGGACCTGATTCGGCGGAACAGGCAGGGCGTGTAATACCATGATCTGTATTGGTGAGGGAATGATCAATGAATTACTCAAGATCACCAAAACACAACCATGGTAGCCGTATATGAGCATCAAAATTAGGGATGTGGCGAAGCTGGCCGGGGTTTCCACCGCAACCGTTTCACGGGTCATCAATGACCCTGAAAAGGTCCGGTCTGGTACCCGGCAAAGAGTCGAATCCGCCATCAGCAAGTCGAACTATAAACCTAATTATTTTGCGCGGGGCTTGAATAATGGGTTCACTGATTCGGTGGGCATCCTCGCTGCCTATGCGATAAATCCCTATTTTACGGAAATCGTTAATGCCATTGAACAGGTGCTTTCCCGAAATGGGGTCTACATTTATTTATGTAGTTGTGAGACGAATACGGAGCTGGAAAAGAGGTATACCGAGGACTTCCTTGAGCGGAATACCGATGCGATTATTGCAATAGAAAGTCCCAGCATGAACACCGTTGATAACTATTTCCTTAATAAACAGTTCAAATGCCCCATTATTCTGGTTAATCAGCATATTGAACCCTTTGGGGACAATTACGTTGTCCGCTGTGATCAGGAACCGGGGGTATGGGAGATGTTTGAACAGGTGCGCTCCCGTAATCTTTTCCCTTTTTGCCTTTTTTTGGGAAAGGATGCAAGTTATTCTTTCCTGCTCAAGGAAGCGCTGCTGAAAAAATGGAAAAAGAAGTACCATGTTTCTGACAAAGATGCACAGATCATTCATTTGGAAAAAATGAGGGATACCAGCGGCGAAGATGCAGTGTGGCATACCCATGACTATTTTAAAAAAGTGCTGGCAACTCCAGCCCGGCCTCGGGCCGTTCTTGCCGGGAATGAACTTATGGCCCTGGGCATCCTCGTTGCCGCCAGGGAGCTTGGTATAGCCGTACCGGAAGAGTTGGCGGTGGTGGGGATAGACAATACCCTGCTTTCCCGGACCTGCTCCCCCCCGCTGACCACTATTGACTTACACATGAAGGATATTGGACAGATGGCCGCAAATCTATATATGGATATACGGAAAAATCCTGATAAAAAACAGGAAAAGGTCCATATCATTCCCTCCAACCTCAGCTACCGTAAAACCTTTTAAAAATTGAAAAATCGTTGAATATTTCTTGACAATCTGAAAAGGAGTGTATACTATAAAAATGTAACCGGTTACATTTTTTTGATGATGATAATGGCCGGCGGTTCAAAAAATAGAAAATGGAGCGTAGAACAGGGTCATGGATAAACATAAAACAAATCCGGTTAAGCCCAACGGGCGAAGAAAACAGGGGTTCCAGCTTTTTTTGATTTCGGTTCCCTTCCTGGCGGCCTACCTTGTTTTTTCCTATCTTCCGCTTTTCGGCTGGACCTACGCCTTCTTTGACTACCGGGCCGGTTTGAAGCTGTTCAATACACCCTTCGCCGGGTTCAAGTACTTCACCTCTATGGTATCCAATTCTGTGCTCAAGGCCGATGTACTGCGGGTGCTTGTCAACACCTTCGGCATCAGCGGGCTGGGCATTTTGACATCATTCCTCCCCATGTTCTTCGCCATCGCCCTTTCTGAAATACGGACAAACAAGTACCGCCGGGTGGTGCAGACCATCACCACCATCCCCAATTTTATAAGCTGGGTCATTGTGTACTCTCTGGCGTTTGTGCTGTTTTCGGTGAACGACGGCGTGGTCAACAAGGTTTTTGTTGACCTTGGTATCTTTGAAAGCCCCTATAACTTTTTGGCGTCCGACAAGCATGTGTGGCTTACCATGTGGGCATGGGGTACATGGAAGGGCCTTGGCTGGAGTTCCATTATCTATTACGCAACCATAACCGGCATAGACGCGGAGCTTTTCGAAGCGGCCACCGTGGACGGGGCTAATCGTATACAGCGGATAGCCCATATTACCATCCCCAGCCTGATGCCGACTTTTTCCGTGCTGCTGCTCCTTTCAATATCCAACTTCCTCAACAACGGTATGGATCAATACTATGTTTTCCAGAACGCCATGAACCGGCAGCATATTGAGGTGCTCGATCTCTATGTGTACAACCGGGGCTTTGTGGGCAGGGACATTCCCTTCTCGATCGCAGTCGGTATTTTGAAAACCCTGGTGAGTGTCACACTGCTGTTCGCGGCTAACGGAATTTCAAAGTTAATCCGTAAAGAAAGTATCTTTTAAGGCGGGCTGAAAAAATGATTAAACAACAGAAGATAGGCGGCCTGGACATAGGCGTCTATGCCGTCACGTTCCTTTTTACGCTGCTCTGTTTTTATCCTTTCTATTA
>BOBW01000024.1 GCA_026002595.1 Spirochaetia bacterium
TGGCAAAACTCGTCCAGGATTTTGGTCTTACCCTTCTTCTCCGACTTCCGGTACCGCCCGCACGTTTCCCGTGTCAGGGACTGTTTCTCTTTCATTGTTAACCCCATGCTGCTCTCCGAACCCTCCTCCGGATAAGCTTATTTGGGTTAGAATTTTATTATGAGGCATGCTCCCTTTTCGGTTAGATTATTTATGAGGCAATGCGAGGCCTTGACGAGTACCGATTTACATACTATCATGTTGAGTAATAATGGAATTTCTTGAAGACTTGAATATTCCTGGCCTGACCTGTCCTCCGGAAGGTGCTAGACCGGTTGATATGTCCGTCTATCGGTTTGTTAAACATAACCCTGTGGAACCTTCTGATATTTGGTCTTACCGAGAGGAGTATCCAGGCAAGGTCTTCCATGGTAAATATAAATGCCAAGCTAGAGCTTGCTCGGTTTTTGTGGATCATGAAGATGTAACAAAATTGGGAAAAATGTCACCTTTTAAGAATATGAAGTTAGTCCTTATTTATATTAAAGAGAAGGATGGTGTTTTATTAAATACACCGGCACTGAATGGAAATTCACATCATTCATGGTGGGTTTCAAGGGAGTTCACCATTACAGCCGATAACGTAAAGGAAGCAGGATGAAACTTAGAACTAGCGAAGTATTTATATATTATGATTTTCCCCTTGTTTTTTCTTCCAAAGGTGAGGATGGTAAGGACTTTTTGTGTATTTTTATTGAAGAAACTAAAGATAATTTACGGTATCTTTGCGCTCCAGTATCTCCTGTAACTCTTATGAAGTTGCAGCACAATGACAAGGATGTCCGTTCCGTATTTGAATACAAAGAAGGGACAATTCTTAATCTTTTGTTAAATGCCGAATCTGAAGAACCAGTAGAAGCAACAGAAACCGAAGAAGATATTTCCCGATTTTTGCCTGATGAAGGTTTATTTATTGGCCCTGATAATAGTAAAGCTCCTCAATCATTTACTATTTCTATAGATAGTGGTTTTGATTCTAATTTATTGAAAAATTTGCTTAATTATGCGGATGATAGTGCAAAAGTTGGTTATCGCACCTTTGATGGTGACTGTATTGAAAATATTGAAACAGGAGATTATAAATGGCAGATGATGGCGGTATAACTTCATTTCAATTTGTTTCATACAAGATTGATAAAACTAGTTTAAGGTCCGCACAAAATATAAAAAACCTTATTTGGTCTATGGTCCTACCGGGATATCGGACAGATTTAAGGTTTAGTATACGAAACGTTGGAAAATATTTTTTCTCTGAAAAAATACACTATGTCGGTGGTATTGATATAACACTTAAAATTGTTGATAAAGATCAAAACATGTTATTGAATGGAGAATTCGGTATAGCTGGATTATTTCAAATTGATGGAAAAATAGAAAAAACACAGGAAGAAAACATGGCTTCGTATAATATTCCAACTATTTTATTGCCATATTTACGTTCCGCAATTACAACGGTTATTTCACAATCCGGTTTCGGGACTTTTGTTTTGCCATTAATCAATATTTATGAGATTGCCCGAAAAAACCCAGTGGAAATAATAGATTATACAAAAAGTACATCTTGAGAAAATATAAAAACATCGTCTTAGAACATACCCATGAAGAAACTACAGGCCGGAATCCAACAGTCGTATCAGGAAATTTGGGGGTATTGGTCGATAGTATCTTTTCAATAGGCGTGTTTTTCAGTATCATCATACATTATTCACGCAAACCAAGGAGCATATAATGGAAGTATCCGCCTTACAGAAAGCACGTTATGCCTATAAACCGAAACTGCCCGCCAGCCTTTCACGGGAAATCGCCGGGATCAGTGTTGAACTGGGCTCGCCCACCGAATCCCTTGCGGATCAGGGGGAGCTCCGCTCCCTCTTCAAAAACACCTACGGGAAGCCCCTGGCAACCTTTGTGCAGGGCAAAAACGACAAGATCGGCTGCAAACTGGCCGTGGGGGTCATCCTCTCCGGGGGCCAGGCGCCCGGCGGGCACAATGTGATCGCCGGCCTCTTCGACGGCCTTAAAAAGGGAAACTCCGAATCAAAGCTGTACGGCTTCCTCGGCGGCCCCAGCGGGCTTATCGACAACAAAACCGTGGAGATTACCCCGGCCTTTATGGATGAATACCGGAATACCGGCGGCTTTGACATGATCGGCTCGGGCCGGACCAAGATTGAAACCCCGGAACAGTTTGCCGCGTCCCTGGCAACCGCCCAGAAGCTGGGCCTTGACGCGGTGGTGATCATCGGCGGGGACGATTCCAACACAAACGCCGCCCTGCTGGCGGAGTATTTTGAGGCTCACGGAAACGCGGGATCGAAGATCCAGGTGATTGGCTGCCCCAAGACCATTGACGGGGACCTCAAGAACGAATACATCGAAACATCCTTCGGCTTTGACACGGCGGTAAAAACCTACAGCGAACTTATCGGGAACATTGAGCGGGACGCCAACAGCGCAAAGAAGTATTGGCACTTCATCAAACTCATGGGCCGATCCGCAAGCCACATCGCCCTGGAATGCGCCCTGCAAACCCAGCCCAATGTCTGCCTTATCTCCGAAGAAGTGGAGGCCAAAAAACTTTCACTGGGGCAGATCGTGGATCAGATCGCCGATTCCGTTGCCAGGCGGGCGGCGAATAAGGAAAACTTCGGGGTGGTCCTGATCCCCGAGGGGCTCGTGGAATTCGTCCCCGAGATGAAGGCCCTTATCGCGGAACTGAACGACATCATGGCCCTGAACGCCGTTGAATTCACCAGGCTTGTCGGCTTTGAGGATCAGGCCGCATGGCTGGGCAAAAAGCTTTCCCCCGCACCGGCGGCGGCATTCAAAAGCCTCCCCGCAGAGATCGCCAAACAGCTATTAATGGATCGGGACCCCCACGGCAACGTGCAGGTTTCCCGGATCGAAACTGAAAAACTCCTCATGGGGATGGTGGAAAAACGGCTCGCCGAGCTCAAGGCTGAGGGAAAGTACACCGGGTCCTTCAGCGCCCTGGGGCATTTCTTCGGCTACGAGGGCCGCTGCGCCTTCCCATCCAACTTCGACGCCGACTACTGCTACAGCCTGGGCTTCAGCGCCTTCGTGCTCATCGCCTCGGGACTCACGGGCTACCTTTCCAGCGTCCGCAACCTCTGCGCACCCGCAGCAGAGTGGATTGCCGGCGGGGTCCCCCTCACCATGATGATGAACATGGAACAGCGCCACGGCTCCCAAAAACCGGTGATCAAAAAGGCACTGGTTGAACTTGACGGAGAACCCTTCAAGGCCCTGGAAGCGTCCCGCTCAACCTGGGCCATAAAAACCAGCTTCCTCTTCCCCGGCGCAATCCAATACTTCGGTCCCCCGGAAGTCGCGGACCTTACCACCAAGACACTGAAGCTGGAACACCGGAAATAAGGGATAACGCAGTAATGCTGCGGGGCTGTCCGGGATTTGTGCCCGGACTGCCGTGTCTTTACCTTAGGGCCTCAAACTTGATATAATCAGCTAAAGTGAATATTTACCGAAATTTCAGACTGTTATGCCTCCTGGTTCCCCTTTTGCTTGCCTCCTGTTCTTCCGCGCCGAAACAGGAGGAGGCCCCCCTGCTCCAGGATGAGCTTGCCTTCCCTGCGGAGGAGGATACCCTCATCGAAGAAGAAGATACTGATGAATTGATAGAATTTCCGCTTCCCTCCGAAGATCTCCCGGTTTCATCCTTTGGGGAGGTTTGGGGTTATCTGCTTGCGGGCAGGGAAAGGGACCTGACCGCCGGCATGCCTATCTCGGACATTGGCTACTTTGGGGCAACCATCAACTACTACGGCAAACTGGTCGATATTCCCAACCCCCGAAACATCTCCCGGTTTAACGGACGTGTCCATTTGGTCGTGACCAGTAATGGCAACGCCCTCACTCACTTTGTCTTACTGCCGGGCAGCAAAGAACGACGGGAGCTTATCGCCGATCTCATAGCCGCCACCCGGAACTTTGACGGTCTCCAGATAGACTTTGAAAATGTCCCCCTCCAGGACGGCCCAGCCTTTCTCTCCTTCCTCGCTGAACTCCGCGCAGGCCTTAAAGACAAAATGTTTACCATAGCCCTCCCTGCCCGGACTAAAACCACCAGTGAGAACTGGTACCATTACGCCGCCATAAAACCCTTGGTGGACCGTATCCTCCTCATGGCCTATGATGAACACTGGTCCGGCAGCAAACCCGGTCCTGTCGCCTCCATGGCCTGGTGTAAAAATGTGGCAAATTATGCCCTGCAAGTCATCGGCGAGGACAAGCTCATCATGGGCCTCCCCTTTTACGGCAGGGCCTGGGGAAACACCACCACCTCAACGGCTTATGTGTATTCAAGCATAGAAAAAATACGGGGAGAAAACAATGTCGCCGAAGTCCGCCGGGAAAACGGCATTCCCACCTTCGACTATCAAGTTCCCGTTTCGGTCAAGGTCTACTACGAGGATGACTATTCCCTTGCAGTACGGATGGACATGTACCGTTCCATGGGGGTAAACGCCGTGGGCTTCTGGCGCTTAGGCCAGGAAACCCAGGCCGTCTGGAACCTTCTCAAATTAGAGCCGTTGACAAAATAATAAAAAATAACTAAACTATCATTGTTTTTAATGCGGCCATGGTGGAACTGGTAGACACGCTAGCTTGAGGTGCTAGTGGCGAGAGCCATGGAAGTTCAAGTCTTCTTGGCCGCATCCATAGGTAGTGTAGGTTTTAAGGAATAACCTAAAATCTACGCTACCTATAGTGTATGACTTAAACAAAGAGGCCAAAAAGCCTAAAAATGGTACATAAATGGTACATAGCCGTCAAAATGCTATGTTAGACCATGAACTTTTGTCCCTGCAAAGGGAATTATTGCTGGAAAAACTTAAAGATATTGATAAGCAAATGAGTTCCGCTTCTAATTAAAAAAACATAATAATGAGGATAAAATTTTGCATGAAAAGGTTTCCCGACAGTCTCAACATACATTGTACGCTGCGCCGCCGCAGCGGCTTGACCGGATATTAAGCCCCCTTCATGCATGCTCTCTTCCTGCACGGGAAACATCAGTTCTATGCGGCAGGATTTCCCCCACCCCCTGACAGAACACGGCGTTTCCTTCAGGGATGGGGGTGTTACGGTAAATATAAGTCCTAGTTACTCGCCTTCGCGCGGGCCACCGCAGCGGCGCGTTTCCGTCCGTCCTGGATGTCCCAGGCAAGACACTCGTCGTAGCCTAAGCCCTTTGCCTGGGCGATCATCTCCGCCACCAGCCGGTCAAACTCGGCGTCTGTTCTCGCGTAGATGGCCCGCCAGGAACCGTCCTTGATCACCTGGGAAACCTGCTTGTACTTCTGCTCCAGGTCCACCGAACGGCCCTCGTTCTTCACGAAGTTGGAGCCGGTGGAAACGGTGATGTAGTTGTTCTTCTTCAGATACTCGTCTTCGGAGAGGACACCCATGGCCTTCTGCCAAGCAGCCTTTGCAACCGACGGGGCGCGGGCAAGCTCGGAGGACCAGAAATCCTTATTGTACTTTTCACCTGAGACGGGGTTGATTTCATCCGGGGTAAAGGTGCTGTTGTTGATCTTGTTCTGCCCGTCAGCATAGGTGCCGCCCCCGGCGGAAGCGGGCATCATGGTGGTAGGATCGGCCTGGACTTTAATGCCCAGCTCCGTGAAATAGGGCTTGTTGTTGGCGTCATAGTCCCAGGTTACGCCCTTGGGACCGTAACTGGATTCCATGATCCCCTCGGGAGTACAGAGCCAGTTGATGAACTCCATGAGCCGCTCAGGGTACTTCGCCTTGACCCCAATGTTCCAGTTACGATCCCCGCCGTAGACATTGTTACCGTAGACGATGTTCTTCTGGTCCTTTGCGGCCACGGCAAACATCCCCTTGCCCTGGGCCATCCGTTCCACCGTGTTGTAGTTCGAGGGCCCGAGCCAGCTGAACATACTCCAGTAAACCCGGCCGTCGGCATACTTGGTGACCACATCGCTGAAGGTCTGTGTGGCCGAATCGGGATCGAGGATACCCATCTGAAAGGCCCTGTTGTAGAACCTGAGCCCCTGCAGATAGAAGCTGTTGTTGTCGAAGATAGGCTGCACCGTATTGTCGGCCGCGTTGTACAGGGTAAAGCCGAACTCGTCATAGCCGTAGAAAGCGCCTATACACTTAACGCTCATCACCACATCACCGTCCCAGTCGGGGAAAAGGCTGATGGCATAAGCGGGGAGTCCCGAGTCGCCTATGGGCTGGGCGTCCACCATCCTCTTGAGCACGTTGAGGTAGTCCATCATGGTGTTGATGGGCGGGGAGCCGATTTTCTGATAGAGATCAAAGCGAATATCCGGGTGATAGAAGGCCGATTGGGTGCCATCGGCGGAGACAGCCACATCATGCCCAAAGCCGTAGGTGGCTTTACCGCCCCCAAAGGTATCGCGGTTATGCTGCAGCGCCTTGGACAGGTTTTTCTTGATATCCGGGCCGTACTTGTCCAGGATGTCGCCCTTGCTCCAGTCAAGGAGCTGCCCCGCTTCAATGGCGGTGGTATACTCAGAGCCGTTCTGCCCGAAGACGATGAGGTCCCCCAGGTTCCCCGAAGCCATGCGGGTGGCGAACACACCGTCCGCAGTGGGGATGATGTTAAATTCAAGGTTGAATTTATCCTTGATGAGCTTGGCGAACCAGCCCACCTGGGCGCCGGCGTAGTTAGCAAGCTGGGTGTACACATCGGCCCGGTACAGAGACCTTCCCGACGCGTTCGTTCCGCCGGCCTGAGCGCCGCCCGCGAAGAGCCCCCCCCCGTTCACCGCCATAAGCAGAAGCCCCAGGGAAAGCAGCCGTAAGATGCTTTTTTTCATAACAATCCTCCTGTAATAATTATCATCCGCCACAGGGCGGACGGAAATCCCGTATCAACAGGGCCGCGGACCCCCTATCCCTTTACCGCGCCTATCATGATCCCCTTCACAAAGAACCGCTGCAGGAAGGGATACACCAGCAGTATGGGGAACACCACCACCATGGAAATGGTCATCTGTATGGTCCGGGGGGTCAGGGTCTGGGCCGCCGACACAACCGTGGTGGTCCCCGACCGCATGATCGACGCCAGGAAGTTCGCCTCGTTCAAATAACGGTAAAGCACGAACTGGAGGGTGAAGTATTCTTCCCGTGTCATCAAGAAGAGGGTGTCGGTAAAGGAGTTCCAGTTCCCCACGGCGCTGAATATGGCGATGGTCGCCAGGATCGGGGTGATAAGGGGCCAGATAATACTGAGGAAGATCCGCGTTATCCCCGCCCCGTCTATGGACGCGGACTCCTCCAGAGACGCCGGAATGGACTCAATGTAGGTCTTTACCAGGATGATGTTGAAGGGCGCCACAATCCCCGGGATGATGTAGGCCAGGAAGTTGTTTGTCAGATGAAGCAGCACCATGTTCATGTACCAGGGCACCAGCCCCGCGCTAAAGTACATGGTCACGATGATGAAACGGTACCAGAACTTGCGGCCCCACATCTCTTTCTTGGTAACCAGGTAGCCCACAAAGGCCGAACCGGCCACGGTTGCGGCGCTCCCCAGGACCGTCCGGGCTATGGAAACAAGGGCCGCGTGCCCCAGTCCCCGCAGCTTGAAGACCTGCATATAGTTTTGTAAATGAAGCCCATGGGGGATCAGGGTGATAAGCCCCCGGCGGGTCAGATCATTATCACTTATGGTATTGATAAAGAGATAATAGAAGGGAAGGATGCAGATAATCGTAAATAACGTGAAACCCGCATAGTTAAAGACGGCAAAGACCCTTTCCCCTGCGGGTATTTTCTTCTTTTCCATGATAGCCCCCTTTTAGAAGATACTTTCGCCCCGCAGCACCCTGGACATGGTGTTGGAGAAAAAGAGCAGCGTCAGGCTTATCACCGACTTGAGCATGCTGATGGCCGTGGCAAAGGGAATCCCCGAAGTGGAATTCCCCCCGAAGCCGAGGTTGTACACATAGAGGTCCAGCACCTCGATGGTATCCTTGTTCATGGCGTTCTTAAAGACCAGATACTGGTCCATCCCGTTGTTGATAAGGTTGGCGATGGAGAGGAGCAGCAGCACAAAGTAGGTGGGCAGCAGCCCCGGAATGGTGATATGCCAGATCTGGCGGAACCGCCCCGCCCCGTCCACCCGGGCCGCCTCGTAGAGCTCCTGATCGATACCTGCCAGAGCCGCCAGGTACATAATCGTCCCCCAGCCCAGACCCTTCCAGATACCCCAGGCCGTCATCTTGAGCCACATGTGCTCACCGGAGAGCAGGAAGTTGATCCCCTTGTCGATGAGTCCCAGGTTCATGAGTACCCGGTTCACCAGCCCGGCGTCCACGGAAAAGAGGGTGAAGGCAAAGGAGTAGACCAGTACCCAGCTGATGAAATTCGGGATGGTCGTAAGGGTTTGGATCAGCTTCTTGTAGCGGATATTCCGCATCTCCGAGAGGAGGATGGCGAAGGCAATGGGGAACCAGGATGTGGCGATCCCCAGGCCGCTGATTGCCAGGGTGTTCTTCATCACCCGTAAAACCTCCGCCCGCCGGGCCTCCGAAGCCACGATGGACGCGAACCACCGGAAACCAACGAAATCAGCCCACTTGAGGGGTATCCCCGGCCGGTAGTTGAAAAAGGCATACCGCCACCCGTAGAGCGGGAGGTATGCAAAGAGCGCGGTAAGGATGATGAAGGGAAGTAACATGAGGAACAGCCGGTATTTGAGGGGAACGGCTGCCCGTTCCTTTCCCTGGGATATGGTATTCAACGAAGGCTCTCCTTTTCATCGAATCGTTTCGACTGAATGATCCATGATAACCCCCCTTTTTAAACGCTGTCAAGAAAAAAATGCAAAAAAATAGAAATCAATTAACCACGAACCACACCAACCACACCAAAAAGATCATTTAGTTCGTGTTTTTTGTGTGGTTCGTGGTTAAATTCTTAATTTTAGAACCGGCTCACATGATTCGTTTTTTTATTTGACAGATTCTTGCCGGTAACTGTATGATGTGTAATCGAATCATTTCGATAATATATTTCGATGGGGGAAGATATGATTGCGTTTCAGGACAGTGCGGCGTCTCTGGAGAACCGCGTACAGGATTTGCTCGGGCGCTTGACCCTTGCGGAAAAAATCGGCTTTCTGCCCTCACACCAGGAGGCCATACCGCGCCTGGGCATTGAAGAGTACCACGCCGGCGCGGAAGGCGCCCACGGGGTGGTGGACCGTGCGGGCGGAAAAGCCACGGTGTTCCCCCAGCCCCTGGGCCTGAGCTGTACCTGGGACCGCGCCCTGCTGCATGAAGTGGGAGCCGTTATCGGAGAGGAGGCCCGGGCCTTCTACGATGCCGTGGGTCACCGCTCCTTTTTGAGCCTCTTCTGCCCTACCATTGATATGGAACGGGACCCCCGCTGGGGCCGCAACGAGGAAGCCTACGGGGAAGACCCCTTCCTTGCGGGGAAACTCGCCGCATCCCTCATACAGGGGATACAGGGGGAGGATCCCTTCTATGTGCAGGCAATAGCATCGCCGAAACATTTCTATGCCAATAACTTTGAAAGGGACCGCTCCTTCACCAATTCCGTTTTAACAGTGCGTACCAAACAGGAATACTACCTCCGGGTTTTTTCTTACGCCTTTAAGGACGGCAAGGCCCTGTCCCTGATGACCGCCTACAACAAGGTGAACGGCGTACCGGGGATGCTCAACCCTGAACTGAATACGGTGCTTCGCGAACAGTGGGGCTGCGAGGGTTACTTCGTGACAGACGGCGGTGCCTACAAGCAGGTGGTGACGGAACACAAGTACTGCGCCACCCATGCGGAATCCCTTGCCCTGGCGATCAAGGCGGGGATGAATGTGTTTCTGGACGAGGCGGATCTGGTAAAAAACGCAGCCCAGGAGGCCCTGGAACAAAAGCTTATCACCGAGGCGGATATTGACCGCGCCATTTATTATACTTTGCGGGTCCGGTTCCGGCTGGGGCAGTTTGACGCGGATACTTCCAAAAACCCCTATGCCGCCATTACCAGGGCCGCGCTCTGTTCCGAAAAAAACAGCGCCCTTGCCCGGCAGGCGGCGCGGGAAGCGGTTGTCCTATTGAAGAATGATGGGTTCCTGCCCCTGAAACGGGAGGGCACCAAAAAGATCGCCGTCATCGGGCAGTTGGGTAACGAGAACATGAGCGACTGGTACTCCGGCAATCCTCCCTACGAAGTAACGCCCCTCTCAGGCATCAAAAAGGCCTTTGCCCAAAGTGAAGTGGTCTATGCAGACGGCTGTGATACCTGCGCCTTTCAGAGCAAAAAAAACAAGGCCTGGCTGCGGGTTTTGGCCGATGGTTCCACATCCCTTGACGGGACCGAGGCAAACCGCGCCGTATTCCGGGTATCCGATTGGGGATACGGCAGCTTCGGCTTTTTGCACATTGAAAGCCAAAAATATCTTACCACCGATAGTGACGGCAGGCTGCTCTGCACATCAGGCGCCATATGGGGCTGGTTTGTGCGGGAACTGTTCTTCTGCGAGGGCCCGGCGGGCCGGATTCCCGACCGCTTCCTGCCTGACGTGGCGCTGCAATCATCCAATGCTATTGGGGTGGCCATGCGGCAGGGAAACAGCGTCTACAACAAACCCTACGCGCCGGGGGCGGTAGAAAAGGTGAACGCCGTCCTTGCGGACCTCTCGATTGTGCGCCTGAAAGACGGCCTTGAGGAAGCGGCCGAGGCGGCAAAGGGCGCGGACGCGGCGGTGGTGGTTGTGGGGAACCATGCCCTCATCGGCGCGCGGGAATGTATTGACCGCGAGACCCTTGATCTGCCGCCCCGCATGGCGGCCCTCCTTGAGGGGGTGTCCCGCAGGAACCGGAATACGGTCCTCACGGTTATTGCCGGCCTTCCCTACACATTGGGGCCCCAGGAAGGGATCGCCCGCTCTGTACTGTACACGGCCCATGGGATGCAGGAAGTGGGAACCGCCATTGCCGAAGCCCTGGCCGGGGACTTTTCCCCTGCGGGACGGCTCTCCCAGACATGGTACGCAGACGGCCAGGACCTTCCCGACATCAACGACTACGACATCATCAAAAACAGGGTTACCTATCTCTATTATGATAAACCGGTTCTGCATCCCTTCGGCTTTGGCCTAAGTTATACGGCCTTTTCGTATAGCGGCTTTTCCGTTGCGCAACAGGGGAAAAACATTGAGGCATCGGTGACTCTAAAGAATACCGGTTCCCTTGACGGTGACGAGGTTCCCCAGCTTTACTTCGCATCGAAACGCACCGATGTGCCCCGGCCTTGCAGGCAGCTCTGCGCCTTCCGGCGGATACACCTCTGTGCCGGCGAGGAAAAGCATCTTTCCTTTACCGTTCCCCTTGACGAACTTGCCTACTACGATGAAGGCGTCAACGCCTTTGCGCTTGATCACCAGGGTTATACCTTTATGATCGGCGCCAGTTCCGCGGATATCCGGGGGGAACAAACCCTGGAAAGGATCTGACGCTTGGCCGGGGAAAAGGGAAAGGCGGAAAGAAAAAGCTCCATCAAGGATGTGGCGGAATTGGCGGGGGTTTCGGTGAGTACCGTTTCCTACGCCATCAGCGGCAGGCGGCCGATTTCCGTGGAGAAAAAACAGTGTATCACCGAGGCGATGCAAAAGCTGCACTACCAGCCCAACGCCATCGCCCGCAGCCTCGCCAGCAAACGGACCCACATCATCGCCCTTCTCTTTCCCCCGGTGGAACACGGTATCGGCATCTCCGAGACGGAACTCATTATACAGGCCGCCAGAAGCGCCACCGCCCAGGGCTATCATCTGGTCATCTGGACCCTTCAAACCGATGAGGAGGCGGAACTGCTGCAACTCATTCAGCAGGAGCTGGTGGATGGGGTAATCCTGATGGAGGTGCACACCGCGGACCGGCGCATCGGCATTCTCAAGCGCTTCGGCATTCCCTTCATCCTTATGGGCCGGGACGCGGAAATTCCCGCGGAGCCCTTTATCGACATTGATTTCTTTGCCACCATGATGCAGTGCATCTCCTATCTCAAGGGATTGGGGCACCGGCATCTGGTTTTCATCAACCAGTCAAAACAGTCATATTGCTCCGGCTACGGACCGGTGGTGCGCGTTCATGAGGCCTTTACCTATTTGTGCCGCAACTTTGATATGGACGGAACGGAGCTCTTCTGCGATTCCAATCCAGTACAAACCTGCGCGGTTACGGAAGCGTTTCTTGCGGATCACAGCGCCACCAGCGCATTTGTGGTGATGAATGACAAGGCCCTGCCCGGGCTTATCAGGGGTGTGGAAAAGCGGGGGCTCCGCATCCCCGAAGATATATCTATTGTGTCAATCGTTTCTTCCGAAGGAGCGGCGGCATTTTTTCTGCCCCAGATTACCACCTTTGAGATGGACATTCACGCCCTGATGGACGCGGTTATTACCCAGCTTACCGCCAGACTGGACGGACGGTATGCGGAACTAACCCGGCGCTTGTTTCCCTGTATCCTTAGGGAACGGCAGAGTATCGCCGCCCTTAACCGCGAGTAAACCGGTTGCCGGTTCTAAAAAATTGCATATAATTAAAGGAACCAGATCAGGGGGAAATAATGGCAATAAAAGCGCTGGATTTATTCGATGCCTATAACCAGAACAAGCTGCCGAAGGATCAGGCCTATCTCGTTTCATCCTTTATCAATATAAATACCAGATATACGAGGTATGAGATAATTTCCTATTCCGGAGTAAGGACCATATACATCGATGGAGACGGGCTGACCTTCCAGTCCCAGGGCAAAAAACTGCACATCCTTATCGAACCCGCCTCCTATCCCCATAAGGGCATCGAGCCCTACCTCCGCCCTGCCGGTGAACAGATCCCCCTCCGGTTCAAGGAGCTTGAAATACTTACCTCAAAAAACCAGATTAAGACCCTGATCGCCAAAGAGCCCATCGAATCCCTGTCATCCTTTACCGTGACAAAACCCCGGGGCTTCAATATCTCCTTTGTATTTTTTAATCACCCGGATATCTACGCCACCATGACCCTGTTTTTCGAGCGGAGCTTTAATCAGGACGGGGCAATTCCCCAGGCGGACGCAAAAAAATTTGCCAAAGAAGCCGTAGCCATAGTTCAAAAAACCATGGGCTTTAAGAACCAATACACGTAATCCTACTTATTCCTCGTAATTTCTGCCTGTGCCGCGGCCAGCAGTGCAACAGGCACGGCATAGGGCGAACAGGACACATAGTCAAGCCCGGCGTCCATGCAGAATTCCAGGTTTTCGGCATTGGCCCCGTGTTCGCCGCAGAGACCGCAGATCAGATCCGGCCGGGTAAGCCGTCCCCGCTCCACAGCCAGGGCAATCAGTTCCTTAACGCGCCCGTCCAGAACGCTGAAGGGATTGCGGGGGATAAGATCGAAGCGGGTGTAGTCGCCCATAAAACCGGTAAAATCATCCCGTGAAATACCCAGGGCGGTTTGGGTCAGGTCGTTGGTGCCGAAGCTGAAAAAGCGGGCGTACCGGGCGATTTCTCCGGCTCCCAGGGCTGCGGCGGGAAGCTCGATCATGGCGCCGATGTGGTAATCCAGGGGCCGGGCCTTTTGTTCCTGCCGCAGTTCTTCCTCAATATCCGCGATCCCCGCATAAGAAGCCCCTTCGATGTTCTTACCGTAGGCGATGAGCCTTAATTCCGCGGCGTTCATCACCATGGGGACCATAATTTCCAGGCGGACTTCGATTTTCTCTTTTTGCAGTTTATAGGCCGCTTCAAAGATAGCCTGAACCTGCATGGCGTAAATTTCGGGGTAGGACACGGCGATACGGCAGCCCCGGCGGCCCAGCATGGGGTTGGACTCATGAAACGCATCGGGGATAAATTCGTGGAGCGGGGCATCCAGCAGCCGGATACACAGGTCCTTCCCTGCCATTACCTTGAAAAGCCTGAAAAAATCAGAGCGCTGCATGACCAAAAGCTTTGCCAGGGCCTGTTTCCGCTCCTTTTCATCATCTGCAAGAAGCATTTCCCGGAATACTTTGAGCCGTTCCGCCTGAAAGAACATATGTTCCGTGCGGCAGAGCCCGATCCCCTCGGCCCCAAAGGACAGGGCCAGCGCTGCGTCACCGGGGCTCTCCGCATTTGCCCGGACCTGGAACCGGCGGCTTCCGGCTCTGCGGCCCGCGCCGTTTTTAGCCGTCCTGGCAAAAAGCTCAGAGCGCAGGTCCGACACCAGGGAAATAAATTCCAACAGCCCCGATTCTTTGGGGTCCGGTTCGATAAGTTTGGCCGCCCCGGCATACACAACAGGCTCAGTGTAAAAAGACGCATCGAGAGTAAGGTAATCCCCTTCGGAAAAGGTAAAATTCCCCAGACCGGCCTTTTTGCCCTTTATTTTAAGATCAGGGGCTATGAGGGACACCTTGCCGTACTGGCGGGCAATCACCGAAGCGTGGGCGGCATAGCCCCCTTGCGAAGTGAGAACCCCGGCGCTCACCTCAATGGCCTTAAGGTCCTCCGCAAAGGAGGATTCCAGCATCAGAATAAACCGGTCGTCCTCCCCCTTCTGCCGGGCCAGGGCGCGGGCCTTCAAAAGCCGGTCGGTACTGAAGTAAGCCCTGCCGACAGCGGCCCCCGGAGCTCCGGCAATCCCGCCCTTCCACTGTTTAAGCCCCTTGAGACTGGGGGTATCAATAAGGGGGTGAAGAATTTCGCTGAGCCGCCGAGGATCAAGGGCCTTTACCGCATAGGCCTTATCCACAATTTTACGTTTTTCCAGGTCCAGCAGCAGTTTTATATCCGCCCGGACGGACTTCTGCTCCACCGGCCCCTGTTCAATCAGCCAAAGCTTCCCTTTTTCCACGGCAAACCGCAGCTGCCGGATGTCTCTGAATTTATCTTCCAGTGCCCAGGCGATTCTTTGCAGTTCCTTAAGGTACTTGCCGTTGATCTTTTCGATACCCTGAGCCCCGGCTTCATTGGATGAACCCCGGCAGAATTCGCCCTGGAGCTTTTTCTCACCCGTAAACACATTCCTGCTGAAACAGGTCCCGGTACAGAAATTTTTACCATAACCGTATACCATGGGCTGGATTAACAGGGCCGTATCCTTTTCCCCTGTCAGGGGCTCCATCCTGAGCATTTTGAAAATTTCGCTTAAGGCGATAAGAAGCTGATCTTCGGCGTTGTCAAAAAACCCGGCGGGGAAATATTTTGCATATTCGTCAATGTAGGCTTCAGCACTTTTGTCAATTTTGAGGGGCTTGTCCCGTCCGCCCAATTCATTGGAAGGCGGCGCAATACCCAGGGTCCGATCCAAAATTTTCACACGGGCGCTTATTTCGTCCCGCGTCCTGGCTTTCCCTTCTGTTTCCCTGATGCGCTCCTCAACCTTGAGCATCCCCCGGATCAGAAAAAGCGTCTCCCTGACGGCGGAATCCTTACCGGCCAATTTGGCAAAACCTTCAATGGTAGGCCGCACCAGGCCGAAGTTATGCAGTACCGGATAGGCGTTCACCGCCAGGTTCCCTGAAACAAGCACCTTGAGGAGCAGGGGATTCTCCGCATCCCCGTACTTTTTGCCCGCAATGGCGGCGCATCTGTCCAAAAGAACTTTTATATCTTTTTTAATAGCCTCGGCGTCAATTTCAGGGGCAATTTTCGCATCCAGAATGAAGCCCGGCAGAATAGGAAACCCCAGTTCGGCCAGTTCATTGAGTTCCCGCCCCCGGACGCCTAAAAGCCCAGTGTCAATCTTTGGGGAAATTCTGTCTTGTTGACCGAAAAAATGCAGGTGCCTGTTCATTTTTCGTCCCTGGCTTAACCGAAGAGCCTTAAAACAGTATCCGCCGCATTGCGGATGAAAACCTCAAACTGATTGCTTGCCCCCTGGGCCAGGCAGCGCTGCAATTTCGCCACGTCCCTGATGTCGTTTCCCGCAACGGCAAACTGAATGGAAACCCCGTGTTTAACCTTCCCCCACACAAAGAGGGAATTGATGTCCTGTATCCGCTCTCCCTCGTAATAGATATACACCTGTAATTCCGGGTATTTGGCCTTATAACTTGCGATAATCCGCTTCCAGGCTTCCACATTTCCGTTATGAAAAAGCTCGTTGGTAACGATCACCGAATACCGGGGGGTCATCTGCACCGGACTTTTGTCAGCGGCAGGAACAGCGGCCCTGGGCGTCTTCTTCGGCTTTACATCCGTTTTGACAAGGGTTTTCTTCAATTTTTTTACCGTGAAATTTCCCCGGAGTAATTCCGTAGGGACTGCGGACCGTTGATCCGATACCTTTGCACCATCAAACAGGAGGGCGGCAAGTTTTGCCGCCTTGAGGCAGCTTTCATCGGCGGCTCTTGAACCTTTGCCGGCATAGATCACCAGAAGCTCCCGCTTTTGCAAAGGGCCGAAACGGGCCAGCTGGCTTGAATTTTTGGGGTTGGCCGTCAGAAGCCCCAACTCAGGATGGTGGTAGGCGGCGACAAGATCCACCCCCTTCCACCGCGCAAATTCCTCCGCTAAACAGGAAAGGTCCGCCGTGGCCGAGCCAAGGTTGACAGAAACCGCCCGGTATCCCAGCCTGTCCAGTAGGATCATTTGCAGCAGGCAGGCGGTCTGCTCTCCGCTTAAGTCCGTATCAGCCCATTCATAGAGCAGATCCCCAAGATTGGCATTTTTCCCCAGAGAATCCGCAACAAGGGTGAAATCCTCGGACATCGTTCCTCCAACAAAAAACGCCCCCGGAATGGGGGCGTTTCAATACAATTAACAATTCATTCTAAACTTAAGGCTTTCGCCCCAATTTAGCGGCCCCTGACAGGGCTGCGTCCCCCGCTGCGGCTGGTGACTTTCTGCTTCTGTGCATCTGCGCGCCGGGGCTTGGCATCAACCACACCGGCCGCGGGCTTCTTGGGTGCCGCTATTGCCTTAGGCTTCGCCTCCACCGCATCGGCAACACCTTCAGGACCATCGGAGTTGATAAGGTCCAAATAGGCCGAAGCGGTATCTGTTTTGGAGGCGGAAGCCTCATTGTCATCCCCGAAGGCCTGCACGTTGGAGCGGCGGCTGAAGGACGCGAAGGCCGCATCGGTAAAGCCCTTGCTTACCCCCTGGAGGAATTCATTGAGCACATTCGCCATGGCATCCAGGGTGGACTTCTTCCGTTTAACGGAGGTGATATTCACATCCAGCAGGATACCCGGCTGGATGTGATAGGGATTGATCTCATAATCAAATTCGAGGTACTTACTTTCCAGGAAAGCAAGCTGATTTTCCATCACCCGCCGTTCAATGGGGTACAGGTAGCTGTTGTACATGGTCTTTATCCGCTCACGCATCAGGACGAGCTTGGAGCGGAGCTTGTCTTTCTCGTAGATGTAGGTACGGTTTGACCTTTCCACCTCGGTTTCGGCAGGGCGGACAAAGGAAATCCCGTCCCAGGCCTTCTCAATAGCTTCGTACTCAGGCTGCCCATCCAGCGCCCTGATGGTCTTGCGTATCTTGGCCCGGTTCTTTGCGGCCAGATCGTTATAATCATGCACCTTGAAGAGGGGTTTTTTGCCCTGGTAGAGCACCTGCAAAACGTCCCAGAGATGCTGCACTTCGGTTTCAAAGCTCTTCATCTGTACATCGTAGGCCTTACGATCCTCGATAAGCTGGGCGGCATCAAAATACCGCAGCTTGATCTCATACCGTTCGTCGGGAAGGTTCGCCGGATCGGTGTCCTCATATTCCCGGATTAACACTTCCCGGGCATTCTTGAGGTTTTCGATGTACTGGTAGCCCATCCGGGAGGTATCCAGGATGGAAGTGATGGAGTTGATGGCGGTATTGAAACCCCGGTTCCGGATATTTTCAATGTCCACAATCTTCTTGATGTTTTCCCGGACACTCTGCTGATCAAAGGCCGAAGGGTCGATTTCGGCCCGGAGGTCGCCGAGCTGTTCAAAAATCGACTTGGCGACAAGGGCATAGCGCTTGGATTTGGCGTCTTCGGGCTTGTCGTCGGTGTAGTTTTCAACCTCACCCATCTTATTGAAGATGATTTCACTGTCCGAAAGTTCTTCCAGGCCCTGATCGATCCGGTCATCCTTGAACTTTTCAATGGTACGGTCGATGCTGTCGATGATGTGCTTGGAAATCATGTCCTTGACAAGGTATTCCACGGTAGACTGGTAGTGGAAAATGGGGCTGATAAGCTCCGAATCCAGGATATTCACCGAAAGTTTGACATCCGTAACGGTTTTGGGCTTGCGGAGATTGTCCTTAAAGGCGCATTTGACGATGGAATAGGCATTTTCGCCCCGGACAAAGGCGCCGGTATCGGTTTTCTGCCGCAGAATGCTGTTGGTATGGCTCTCCAGCTCGTTGACACCCCGCTGGATGTGCCCCTGCAAGTGGCCGTACATGTTGACCATGGATTTTTCAATTTCGCCCGTATTGAACTTATCGGCCCCACCCACCGTGTCAAGAAGGTCGCCTATCTCCCTGGGGGTATACCGGGAAAGGACTTTCGTCTCTTCCTTGTCGATAAAATTACGGACCTTCTTCACCATTTCATCTTCACTGGTCACCATGTACCGGTTGAACATGTTCTGGTAATTCTGGTTGAAGTAGTTGTAGAGTTTTTCCTTCACCCCGCCCATAACATCTAGGCGTTCAAGCGCGTCCTTGGGCAGTTTCGCGGAAAGATGGTTAATCACCTTATTTGTTTCTTCTTCCAGAAGCTGATTTACCTCATTCTGCTGATCACGGTACTCCTGGGCTAAGGAATTCCGGGACCCTACGGCGCTCGGCTTTTCAGGGTGGAATACATTGGGACTCTTGGGCAGGTCAATGGCGGCCATATTTTATCTCCTCTTTATTATAGTGAATAATATCACAAATAGATTTCTTATTCTATACCCATTTTATCGCCATTCGCAAGAAAAAGTAAAGTGTCTTGCAAATATATTTTTTAAAATATATTATCATTGATATGAGCAGGATTATAAACAGAAAAAGGCTCCTTGGCTTCCTGATCGGGGCTTTTTTGCTGCCCCAGGGGGCCCAAGCCGCCGACAGCCGGGGCGTTCCCATAGAGGTGAACATCATTATGGACGGTTCCGCGGTAATGCAGGCCGCCGGAGATGAGGCGGTAAACTGGGTTTCCAGCTATGTGATTGATTCCCTGCTCCAGGACGGGGATACCCTCAGGCTCTGGATTGCCGGGGAAACGGCCCGGCTCCTGTTTTCCGGCCCCATTAAGGACGCCGCCGCCAAAGATGAGGTGAGGAACCTCCTCCGTTCCGCTGTTCCCGGCTCCGACACGGCGGATTTTACCACAGCCTTGCAGGAGGCGGCGCTCCAGGATGCCTCCCGCTCCGGCGGTTCCATAACCTATACCCTGCTCGTCACCGCCTCCTCGGCGGGGCTCTCCCCTACCCTGCTGGGCGCCGGGGCAAATTACATGCGGTACTCCCGGGTGATGGAATTTTCAGGCTGGCGGGCCCTGGTAATCGCCCTAAACGCCGATTCCCGGGTACAAAACGCCGCCAAAGCATACATGGCCGGACTCTGAGTATTCCAAATTGTAAATGAGCAAACGGTTTTTTCAGATTTGCGCCTTTATTATTGTTATCATCGCTGCCCTGGGTTTGGGGATTGTGGTTTCACACCCGTTCGACAATCTGTACCCCCGGAAAAAAGGGGAATGGCAGCAAACCCGGATCATCATTCCCCAGGAACCTGACGCTTCTTTCCGCGAAAGCGATACCGGCGTGGAACGGATGGCCTACGAGGACAGCATGAGCACCAAAGTGGCCCTTGAAGAAGGGGAAGTCATGATCGCCGTCCTGAGCCAGGATTTTGACGGTGACCCGGCAGAGGAACAGTTCATCGCCTACCGGAACCTCCTGGAAACCGACAGCCCCGTATACATCGCCTATATTGATTATGACGAAACCGGCCGGGTTTACCACCGGGTCTGGAACGCCCCCACCGCCGCGACCCGGTCCGGCACGGTTTCCCTGTACACCCAGGACCTTATCGGGGATCACAGCCCCTGCATTCTGGTGACCGGCATGAACAGCCTGGGGGAATATACCCTGACGGTTTTCAGGCGGAATAATGAAGCCGCAGTGCCGCCCTTCAGCAAGATCGCGGAACTGCGGATCGAGGGCTCCATTGGTATACAGGAAGTAGAACAGACACAGGCCTATCAGCTTGGGCTTGCCAATGGACAGAGTTTTCCCATCACCGCCTATGGCCATGATTATCAATCGGAAAATGTGCTGGATCAGGTTGAAATCACCTATATCTATAATCCGCTTAGCGGGCTTTACGAGCAGAACAAGATTACCCGGATACCCGGTTCCCAGATTGAACAGCGCCGGCTGCGGGAACTCTTAAGCGGCGCGCCCGGGGTTTTTGAAAATTTCATCAATGATCTTTGGTATTATGTGAGCCCCCAGGGGACCCTGGACAGAAGCCAGTACATCTTTTTTGATCCCGCAAGCCGGGAACTGATCTTCTTTGAGGATGACGCCCAGCAGATTTTCACTTGGCAGAATTCCAGCCACACCCGGTACGGGCTTTACATAACGGCTCAAAACATCTCGGTTACCACCCTGCGGCGTACCCTCGATATTGAGCTGGAATCCCTGGACAGCATCCGGGTAAGAATCTTTGAGGATGTGCGCCTGAAAATCGGGGTGAACAACTCCTGGGACGGTTCCTACCGCCGGGCCGGTGCGGTAAAAAAAAGCGAGCCTCCGGCGTCTGCCTCTGATTCCTATATTGACGCCCTCTACGACAGTTCCATGGGCAAGATCCTTTTTTCCTCCGATGGGGCCTATGAATTGAATTCCGGGGGAACCCTGAAAAGGGGCCAATACGCTTTTTTCAGGGTAAACGCCCAGGAAGTTCTGGAACTGCGCAGCGATAATTCAGCGCGGGAAACCTACCGGGTCGAGCGGGCCGGGGATGAGGGGAACTTAAGCCTTTCGCGGATACGGATCGGGGCCATGGGGATACAGGATTTGCATGAAGGGGTGATTGTGCTGACCCAGGGGGCAAAGGAATAGAAGCATGGCACCTTGGCGCCCTCACCAAAGATACAATGTTTGCGGATGCAGCTTAGTTAAACACCGGAAAAGACTCAACCCCTGCATTCTTCAGCTGTAAAATGGTGGCGCCCATGTCGGGACCGGCGGGGACGCTTACGGCCCAATAATCGGCGCCGTTGACACTGCGGGGGCTGATAATCGGGGTAAATCCCGAGGCCCGGAGCCGGTCCGCCATTGCCTGGGCATTGGCCTCCCTGCCGAAAAGGCCGGTCTGGAGAATGGTCCCATTCGCCTCGTTTATTCCGGCCCCGGAGGCAGCCGGCGCGACTGATGTTGCGGCAGGTGCAGGAACCGACGGGACAGGGGGCGCGGCAGGAACTGTGACGGGGGAAACGATGGGGGCTGAGGGCACGGCAGCGGGAGCAGTGGCTATGCCTTCCCGGCCGGGTAAAAGCAGCCACATGGCAGTGGGGGCGGCGCTGACTGCGCCAGAATCGGCGGCAGCTGCGATACGGCCTTCTGGACTCCGGGGAAATTCGGCGATGAGCCGGTCCTTCCAGGTATCGGCGCCGCTTGTTTTCCAGAGGGTATAATAAATAGAAGCTTTAAACTCCCCGTAATCGCCTTCTTCCAAAAGGGCGCTCAGGGCGGCAATACCATTGACGCCATCGGCCCTGCCCATAACTTGACCAGCGAACCGGAAGGCCCCTATCTGGGCGGCCAGGAGGCGGGCGCGGAGCAGGCTCTGTTTGTCCCAGCCCGTAAGGAGTACGGTCTTAACCGCCTCTTCGGCCTTTTCCCATTCGCCCATGGCAACATAGCAGGCCGCCCCTTTAATCAGGGCAAGGTCATCCCGGTTCACCGGGTTTGCGGCGGCGGCACTGGTCCAGGCGGCTGCCGCTCCCTCAATGTTTCCGGAAAGCTCATAGAGGCGGGCCAAATTCACCAAATTTTCATGTCGGAGGGAGCCGGGAAGGCCGGGGGTCCCCAGGATCTTTTCAATGTTTTGAACCTCGGTCCCTACCAGAACCCCCGGCGCTGCGGCAGTTTCACTTTGGGCGTATAGGGCGCAAGGAGAATGGATTGCGGACAAGGAAAAAAGTGAAAAGGCAGATAAAAAAATTAAAAAATAAGGGGCGTGGAATCTAGTTGATCCCATAGGGACCGCCACTGCCCGGTATTTCTTCTTCCGATTCATCAACTTTCTTGCCCTTTCCCTTGCGGCGGGGAACCAAAGGCTCCGCAGAATCTTCTTTAGGGAGCTTCTTTTTCGAACGGAGGGAGATGACAAAGGGGACGGCCAGGATCATTCCCAGGGCAAAGGAAGAAAAGGCGGTTAAATAAACCGGCGCCTGCTCTATCCTGGCAAACCCAAAGGAGATATCGCTCTTGTTGTCCAGATTGAAGGCGATAAACACGACTAAAAGTGCAAAAATAAGAATGAATCCAATCAGACGCCAGGGCATAACAATAACTCCTCTTTAGCGCGGCGGCTGCCGCGCAGTACAATCGAAGCGAAACGGAGTTTCGCAGATCTCCTTTGAACGGAAGGTGTTCCCCCGCAGACCGGAAAGGGTAAGCTCCGCAAATGATCCTATCATGGAAGCTGTGCCGGGTACTACCGCCATTTCATCCCGTTCAGTACGGCTTATTAATTCATCGGCATTTTTCCGGGAAATCCCCTCTATTAAAACGGTTTCCCGTGAACCAAGCCGGGCTTTGAGCAGTTCCTGGGTATGCTGTTTCTGGAGGGCAATCACCCGTGCCAGCCGCTCCCGCTTGACCTTTTCCTCAATGCGGCCCGGCAGTGCGTAGGCGGCGGTCCCCTCCCGGGGGTTATAATGGTACATGTAGGAATAGAGAAATTTCACTTCATTCATCAAATCCAGGGTTTCCTCAAGGTCCGCCTCGGTTTCGCCAGGGAAACCCACCAGAATATCCGTAGACAAGGTGATCCCCGGCATGGCCGCGCGGATTTCGGCGGCCAGTTCCAGGTAGGCTTCCCGTGTGTAACGGCGGTTCATGGCGGCGAGTATCGAATTGGAGCCGTGCTGGACGCAGAGGTGGAGGTGGCGGCAGAAAACCGGATGTTCCGTCATCACCCGGATGGTTTCACGGGAAAAATCCCTGGGGTTTGCCGACAAGAACCGCACCCAGCGAATCCCGGAAGGAGAACCGGCCGGCCTCTGCTCAAGCTCCGCCGCGATAAGCCGCAGGAGACCTGGGAAATCCAAAGATTTTCCTTCGAAATCCAGGGGTTTCCCTTGAAAGTCCATGGACTTTGCCTGGACTTCCGCAGGAAGTCCGAGAGACTTCCGCAGGAAGTCTCCCCCATCCCATTGGTATGTGTTGACGTTCTGCCCCAAAAGGGTGATTTCCCGCACCCCCCTATCCGCCAAAAGGCGTATTTCTTCGAGGATCGACGCCGGATTCCGGGAGACTTCCCGGCCCCGGACATAGGGGACGATGCAGTAGGAGCAGAAATTGTTGCACCCGTGCATGATGGGGACAAAACTGCGAAGGGATTTTAATCCCGGGGGACTTTCCCCCGTCCCGTAATCGAGATGAGAGGCCGAAAAGGAAAACACCGGTTTTTCCGTATCGATCCCAAAAAGAGGACACTGTTCCGGGGGGATGCCCTTTTCCGCGGCTTCAAGTATCAAGGGGAAGGTTGAACGGGCGGAGGTGCCCATCACATAATCCACGGCAGGGGCCTTTTCTTTAAGCTTTTCCCCCAGCCGCTCCGCCATGCAGCCCGCCACCACCAGGGTAAGGGGCCGTTTTTGAACATCCCGGCTTTTTTTCAGGGCAGCATACAGGGCGAGCCGCCCCATGACCCGCTGTTCCGCGGTCGCCCGCACCGAACAGGTGTTGAGGAGCACCAGGTCCGCGCTTTCCCCATCAGGGGCGGTTTTCCAGCCTCGTTCCCGGCATACCAGATCCAGAGCCGCCGACTCGGCGGTGTTCATCTGGCAACCGTAGGTTTCAAAGAAGTAGGTCAATGGCGCTACGCTCATCCCCGGCTTTTAAGGCCCTTGAGGAATTTGACGCCGTTCACGATGCCCATGGCGATAAGCCCGAAGGCCCCGATGCTGAGGAGGGTTCCCGCAAGGGGCCGGATAAAGGCGGCCCCTACCCGGGCAAGGATCACCAGAGCGCCTCCGCCGATGAGGACGGCGCCGGGTTTTTTATCCGCCGGGTCCCTGGAAAGGATGGCGCCGAGCCCCACCACACCGCTGACCACTCCCATGATGATCCCCACAATGGGCAGCCGGGTTCCCAGGGCCGCCATGATAAAGAGAAATACCCCGCCGGCCAGATTGCCGATGGCGGCGACACCCTGTTTTTCCAGGGTCCGTGCGGGGACAAGGGGTTCCTTACTATCAATTTTACTCATGGGGTTCTCCTGCTTCATCATGCCTGGCAAATGCAAAGGCGCTATGATTATGGATACTTTCAAAATTTTCAGCCTCCACCGAAAAACGGGGGAAAAGCTTCAGCACCTTGATTTGAATATACACATCCCTGACCAGATCTTCAACAAACTTCGGATTGTCATAGGCTTGTTCGGTAACGTATTTTTCATCTTCCCGCTTTAAAAGGGAATAAACCGGACTGGATGCGGCCTTTTCCACCATTTCGATGATATCCTCTATCCAGAAGAAGGGCCCCAGCTCCAGTTCCGCCCGGACAATGCCCCGCTGGTTATGGGCGCCCCGGTCGCTGATCGCCTTGGAACAGGGGCAGACCGTGGTCACCGGCACCCCAACCTGGACGGTAAAATGCCGGTCCGCAGCGGTTCCGGCCTTAACCCAGCCCTGATAACGGCACTCATAGGACATCATCCCCGGCAACCCGGAAACCGGGGCCTTCTTCTCCAGAAAATAGGGGAAGGTGATGGAGCCGAAGGCCGCTTCGGCATCCAAGTCTTCCCTGATGGTTTTGAGCATGTCCAGAAACCGGGGCATGGAAAGGTCCTCCCGGTAACGGTGAAAAATCTCGATGAACCGGCTCATGTGGGTGCCCTTGAAATGCCGGGGCAGGTCCGCGTAGAGGTCCACCTTCGCGCTGGTATGCTGCACCTTTTTTACCTTGTCCAGCACCCGGATGGGGTACTCAAGCCCCTTGACCCCCACCTTTGCCAGGGGCACGTCACGGGTGTCCGCAAAATTTTGAACATCTAACATGAAAATTCCGCCGATCCCGCGAAGCGCCCTCTGGATTCGGCAAAGCGCTCCGCCGCTTCAACCACATTCTGGAGCAGCATGGCGATGGTCATGGGCCCTACCCCGCCGGGCACGGGGGTGATATAAGCGGCCTTTTCCGCCACAGCCTCATAGTCCACATCCCCCCGGAGCCAGTAGCCCTTTTTGGCCGAGGGGTCCGTTACCCGGTTTACCCCCACGTCGATGACCGCCGCCCCCTCCTTCACCATGTCCGCAGTCACGAGCCCGGCCCGGCCCACGGCGGCAATAAGGATATCTGCCTGCCGGGTAATGGCGCTCAGGTCCTTTGTGCCGGTATGGCAGATGGTCACCGTGGCGTTCACGTCCCGGCGGGTAAGGAGATTGGCCAGGGGCTTCCCCACGATATTGGACCGGCCCAGCACCACCGCATGAGCCCCAGCCGTGGGAATCTTGAGTTCCCGTAGCAGCACCAGCACCCCGTGGGGTGTACAGGGAAGAAATCCCGGCCGCCCCAGGACCATGTTCCCCACCGACACCGGGTGGAAGCCGTCTACATCTTTCTGGGGATCGATGGCGGTGATCACCCGTTCTTCGCTGATATGGGCGGGCAAGGGAAGCTGCACCAGAATGCCGTGGACATTTACATCGGCGTTGAGGCGGTTAATCAAGGTTAGAAGTTCCTTTTCTGTGGTTGAAGCGGGAAGCCTGAAATCCCGGCTTGCCATTTCCGCCTCAGCCAGGGCCTTTTCCTTGGCGGTCACATAGGAAAGGCTCGCCGGGTCCTCCCCTACCAAAATCACCGCAAGGCAGGGGATGATCCCCCGCGCCCGCAGCCCGGCAGCCCGCGGCCTCACCTCTTCCCGTACTTTAAGGCTTATTGCTTTTCCATCAATGATAATCGCCGACATGAACAACTCCAATTTTATTTACAGAAGAATATTTAACCACGAAGAACACAAAGTTACACAAAGTAGCAAGAAGAATTTGATTTTTTCCATCCTTTGTGTACTTAGTGTCCTGGGACTAAAGTCCCTTCGTGGTTTTATTCCTCTTCCAGGGGCACAATCACCATGAAGCGCCCCTGCTCCGCCCGGATGACAAAGTTTCCTTCCGGAGCGACGTTGCTGATCCCGGCAAATCCCCGGTCCCAGCTTACGTTGTCCAGGGGCCATTTAAGGCCCTTGCTTTTCGCCTTCCATGGACCTGAGCCCAGAGGAAATACCGAAACAATACTCCCCGCCCTCACTTCCAGGGCCAGTTCACCCGCTGCTTGCGCCGCAACCCATTCCCCTTGCGCCGCTTCAAGGCAATAGAGATCCTCCGCTGCCGTGATCCACCGGTTGGGGGGACGCTCCCGTTCAAAGAGGGAGCGGATCGCAAAAAGATGGTCCAACCGCCCGCCGCCACCGCCCGCGAGCCAGGTTTCATCGCAGCCCTTTTCCCAAAGCAGCTTAAGGGCCAGTTCCGTATCGGTGTAATCCTTGTCCGCGCGGTGGCGCAGAACCCGATCCGATGGGTATTTGTCAAGGCGGCCCGGATCATCCAGGGAGTCCATATCCCCCACGATCCAGTCCGGGCGGAAACCCGCTTCTTCCGCAGCCGCCAGCCCCGAATCCGCAGCCACGATAAGCGCCGCCCGCTCACCAAGAAGACGGCGGCACAGTTCCGGGCTGGGGCCGTCCCCGCCGGTGAACGCGATACCCAACATGGCATAATTATAGTATAGTGTTTTCCGATGGGCAATGCGGCGCAAGGGGAATGGATTGCGAACATTCATCCCCTGTTAAAGGAAATTGCAGCTCTTTTTGCGGCAGAGGGGAAAGAGGTTTACCTTGTGGGGGGCGCGGTCCGGGATATCTTCCGGGGGGGAAAAGCCCAGGACTGGGACCTTGCCACCAATGCCCGGCCGGAAGAGGTAACCGCCCTGTTCCGCAGGGAGCGCTGGCGGGTCATCCCAACGGGGATCAGGCACGGGACCGTCACGGTGCATTACAAGGGCCATGACCTTGAGGTGACCACCTTCCGCACCGAGTCGGACTACCAGGACGGCCGCCACCCGGAAAAAATCGTCTATGCCGCCACCATCGAAGAGGACCTCTCCCGCCGGGATTTCCGCATGAACGCCATCGCCCTGCATCTTCCCGACGGGGAGCCCGTTGACCCCTTCGGAGGCAGAGCGGACATCAAAAAAAAGCTGATCCGCTGTGTGGGAGACCCGGCGGAGCGTTTTACCGAGGACGGCCTCCGTCCCCTGCGGGGGGTGCGCTTTGCCGCCCAGCTTGGTTTTACCCTTGATCCGCCGACCCTGGACGCCATCCCCCGGGCCCTGACGGTTACCGCCGGGGTCTCCCCGGAACGGGTCCGGGACGAACTGGACAAGATCATCGGGAGCCCAAACCCCGCCGCCGCATTCCGGCTTATGGAACAAACCGGGCTTTTACGGCTCATCCTGCCGGAACTGGCCGACTGCCGGGGCGTCGACCAGAAAGGTTACCATCAGTTTGATGTGCTGGACCATTCCCTTTTGGCCTGCGATTACGCCGGCCGGGAAGCTTACCCCCTTGAGGTAGGGCTCGCGGCGCTTTTCCACGACATCGGCAAACCCAGAGTACGGAAGTTAGACGAAACCGGAATCTGGACCTTCTATCAGCATGAGAAGGTTTCCGCCGAAATTGCCAAAAAAATCCTCACCCGGCTCCGGTATTCCAATGCCCAGATTGATGCCGTCTGTCATCTTATTGAAGAACACATGTTCCATTATGAAGAAATCTGGAGCGATGCCGCGGTCCGCCGCTTTATCATCCGCGTTGGGGAAGAAAATCTGGAAAACCTCTACCGCCTGCGCCGCTGTGACGCCTACGGCATGGCCGGAATCGAGCCCGGAGGGGACTTTCTCCTCCCCCTACTCAGCCGGGTGGATGCGGTATTGGCGGGCAGTAATGCCTTCTCCCTCAAAGATTTAGCCGTCTCCGGCAGGGACCTGCTGGCCGCCGGAGTCAAACCGGGGAAATACATAGGGATCATCCTGAACGAATTACTGGAAACCGTGGTAGACGATCCTGAATCAAATACACGGGAAAAACTGCTGGAAATCGCGGGAAATCTGAATAAACGGTATATCTAAGGATACATTGATTAAAACGGAATCAACCACAGACCACACAGATACTCACGGACTTTTGCTTTGAAATTTCATTCTTTTGTCCGTGAGGGCCTGTGAGGTCCGTGGTTATATTTTTTCCAGCTCCTCATACGCCATCTTTGCCGCTTCCTGTTCAGCGGTTTTCTTGTTCCGGCCCGTGCCCGGACCGAAAGTTTTCCCGTTCACCGCAACTTCCATCCAGAAAAGATGCTCATGCTCCGGGCCGGAGCGTTTGACCAGGCGGTAATTGGGATAAGCATGGAAAAGGCGCTGGCTGAGTTCCTGTAAAAGGGATTTATAGTCCTGGTGGTAATTGTTTTCCAGAACCCGGTTGATTTCCGGGCCGATACAGCGGCCGACAAAGGAAAAAGCGGCCTTATAGCCGGAATCGAGATATAGGGCGCCGATCAGGGCCTCCAGGGCGTCCGCCAGGAGGGCCTTTTTTGTCCGGCCCCCGGAAAGTTCCTCACCCTTGCCCAAAAGGAGCAGATTATCGATCTGCAATTCACGGGCAATACCGGAAAGGATGTCCTCGGAAACCACAACGGCCTTGATCTTGGCCAGTTCCCCTTCGTTTTTATCCCCATAATCCCCATAAAGAAGGGTTGCGGTTACCGCGCCGAGGATGGCATCGCCGAGGAATTCCAGCCGTTCGTTATTGCTTTTCCCTTCGGATTCATTGGACAGAGACCGGTGCATGAAAGAAAGGTTCAAAAGCTCAAGGCTTCTGAACCTGATACCGGCGGTCTTTTGAAACGCCGCCAATACTTTCTTTCTGCCGGGATCGATGTCCGGCCTGCTACTTCTGCTGGGATTTAATGTACTCGTAGGCATCCCGGACTGTTTCAAACTCGTTGGCCTTTTCATCGGGGATGGAAATACCCATTTCTTCCTCAATGGCATACACCAATTCATAGGTGTCCAGGCTGTCCGCGCCGAGATCCTGCCGGAAAGAAGCGTCCAGGGTGATCTTCCCTGCGTCAACTTCCAGTTTGTCGGCAATAAGTTTCTTCATTTTTTCAAACAAATCATCCATCTTGATTATCCCTCTGTTTCCTTTTGATTAAACCTTCGATTCCGGCACAATGATCTGCTTACCCCGGTAAAAACCGCATTTTGGGCAAACCCGGTGCAGCAACACATGGTTGCCGCAGGTACTGCACTCGATCAGAGTGGGGGAACTAAGTTTCATGTTAATCGACTGCCGCCGGCGGGTACGCGCCTTCGACGTTTTAAATCTGGGTACAGCCATCTCATAAACCTCTCTTCAATGTCCTGTCACTATAACAAAAGGCGTCAAACATGTCAAGCAAACATTCCTCATCGAAATTTATCCCCCAGGGCTTTTGCCACCAAAGGGGGCACCATGCCGGACACATTCCCGTGGAAGGATGCCAATTCCTTAATAGATGAGGACCGGAGCACGAAATATTCCGGGTCGGTGGTCATAAAGATGGTCTCGATCCGGGAATCCAGGGACTTGTTCATCATGGAAAGTTCAAATTCATATGAAAAATCATCCACGCCCCGAACGCCCCGAACCAGGAGCCTGATATCCTGCTTCTGCAAAAAGTCCACGATAAGGGAATCGCAGATCACCACGGAAACATTTTTTCGGTCCTTGACCAGTTCCGTTATCATGGAAACCCGCTCATCCGCGGAAAAGAGGTACTTTTTCTGACGGTTTTCCGCAACCACCACCAAAAGCTCATCAAAAATAGAGGCCGCCCGCTGGATGATATTGAGGTGCCCCAATGTGGGAGGATCAAAGGACCCGGGAAACGCCGCTTTCAACATGGACTAACCATACGGGGCCGCGCTCCGCAGGTCAAGACCTCGGGAACATGTTGATCATTATTAAGGTTTCCACCAATAATATAGACGGGATGCGGGTAAACCGATAAAATGATCTTTGCATGAAGATTTTTTTGTTCTGTCTGCTGATTCCCCTGTTTCTTTGTTTGTCCTGTACATCGACAACGGCTGAGGAATCGCCGGCAGTCCCATTTCCGGCGCTTGCTGCGGGGTCGGTTCTGCCGCCTGCGGCTCCTCCGGTTTTAGGACCGGTGGTGATGCCGGAGCCCCTGCCCGGACCGGTTGTGGAGGAAGGGCTGGTCTTTGATCCGAAGAATGTTCCCCGTGAGGTGTATGATTACACCAAGCTTGATGTTCAGCATTATATTGAAGATTTGAACCGGGTTATCCGGGCAAGGAACTATGAGGCATGGGTTGCCAATTTGGGGGCAGATTACTTTAAGGAAAAAAATTCCCCTGAGTATCTGCGCAAAGTTGCAGAGCAGCCCCGGCTCAAGACCGCAGGCATTGTTTTGGCCAATGCCCGCGATTACTTTATCCATGTGGTGGTCCCTTCCCGGGCTCGCGATCATGTAGATGATATCGAATTTGTCAGCCAAAGGAGGATTAAAGCATATACGGTTACCGCGAATGGTCAGCGTTTACGTCTCTATGACCTTGAATATGAAAACGGTGTCTGGAAAATTGTAAATTAAAATCATTGGAAAAATAAAGGAGAAAATATGACGAGTCTTAAGCGTTTGAGTGCCCTTTGTGTCGTGTCCCTTATCGCCGTAAGCATGGTGATGGGGCAAACCGGTTCCCGCCAGGCAATATCGGTGGAGGAATCCTACCTGCAGGAATCAGTGGAAATGCTGATCATCCGGGAACATAGCCGGAGCGACAGCAGGGATCAAAAAATGGTAGCCCTTGAGTATATCGGGGATGTCATGAACCGGGGAAGCAAGGGGGAAGAGATTCATTCCGCCCTGGAATACCTTGCCCTTGAGGGGATTGTGAACCAGATCCGGGAAAACGGCAGGCTCATGAACAATTATCCCGATGTCAGAACCAGGGCAGTCACTTATCTGGGGGATCTGGGAACGGCGGAAGCAAAAAACACCCTTATAAAGGTTATTCTGGCAGACCCTGAGCCCATGGTACTTACCGAGGCGGTTAAGTCCCTGACAAAAATCGGAATTAACGATAACGGGGAGACGGTAAATGCCATTGCCTGGATTGTCAGGCGCCATGACGTTCTTAACCCCGATAACCTCCTTGCCCTTTCGGCGGTTGATGCCTTCTCAAAATTTGCCGCCGCAGATAACGGTATCAAAGACCCTGAGGTTATACGGGTACTTCTTCGTATCTCGGAAGGGTTCTACATCAAGCCGGTCCAGGAACGGGCCAAACAGGTTATGACGGATCTGCGTAAATACTCAGGCAGGCAATAACGGGGCAGCCCTCTGGGGCTGCATCGTATTGACAGGCAAGGATGAATAAGATATATTCGTCCTTGCCTATTAAATGTCTCCTTCGTCTAGTGGTTAGGACATCGGGTTTTCATCCCGACAACGGGGGTTCAATTCCCCCAGGAGATGACAAGCTAATTCCTTATGGTATAAGGAATTATGCAAACTAAAAAAGGTTACCTTCAACAGAAAGGGCCTTGCTTCAATCCAAATTGAGAAAAAGAGTAGAAAACGCTCTTTTTCAAAGGGAAAGCAATGCGCCCAAAGAAAAGGTACTATACCCACAAACGTTACTCTGGAATCATTTACGCTGAACTGGTAAACCCCACTACAGGCCAAAAACTGGCTGCCCGCAGCACCGGCACCACAGACCATGACGAAGCGGTACTGGTGATCGCCGATTGGCTAAAAAATGGGATCCCCACGGGAAGGACAAAAAAGCCCCAGACTATTGAAGCCGCCGCAGGAATCGAGGGTATCTTAAAAATGATACGGAAAACCGATCTCAATTCAGATGATGCTTTGCGGATTGTTACCACACTGAAGGATCGCGGGCTTATCAGCATATCCGCAACCAAAGCCGGGAGCGGGAGCGTAGACTTTGCCGAATTCCTTGAAGAATTCTGGGATTATACCGTATCCCCGTACATCCGGGAAAAGCTGGCCCACGGACACAGCATAGGGAAGCGGCATTGTTACGAGAACATGAGCCGCTTTAATCGGTATTGGGAACCGGCCTTTAAGGGCCGAACCCTGGACAGTATCACCCGGCAAGACTTAAAGGACTTTTCCCTTGAACTTGCCGACAAAGGGCTTGCCCCGGCAACCATAAACAAAATAATGGCGGTAGGGACAACTACTCTGGTATGGGCGTACCGGGAAGGGTTGATCCCGGAGAATCCTACAGAGGGTCTTATCAGCTTTTCCGGGGAAGTAAAGAAACGGGGCGTATTAACACCTCTGGAAGTTCAAGCCCTCTTTGCCCATCCATGGAAAGATGAACGGGCCTATGTCGGAAATCTATTGTCCTGTACTACCGGCTTACGGATAGGTGAAGTTCTGGCAATAAAGCAAGAGGACATTGAGAAATATACTTTGAATGTCCGGCATAGCTGGTCTATCCACGATGGCTTAAAATGTCCAAAAAATGGAGAATCCCGCCGTGTCCCATTATTGCCCGAAGTCCGGGGCAAGCTGCTTGCCCTGGCAGAATCCAACCCTTACGGGCCGGACGGCTTTATCTTTTATGGGATGTTTGAAAACAAACCGGTTATTCCTCACCTCTTACTGGACGGCTTGCAGCACACCCTAAAGGAAATAGGGATCAACGCCAAAGAGCGTGGGATCGTCTTTCATTCCTAGTGGTCTGTAAATCCTAATATTACTTGTATAAACATTCCCTTCATGGTATGATAGAATAGGAGGGGAATATGAATATCAAATATCGGATAACACTTTCTGAAGAAGAACGAAGTGGGCTGCAAAATCTCATAAAGAAGGGGAAAACTGCAGGATATCGAATTAAGCACGCTCAAATTTTATTGGCCCTTGATGAAGTACCTGAAAACTTTGAATGGACAGATAAAAAAA
>BOBW01000025.1 GCA_026002595.1 Spirochaetia bacterium
ATGTTGTAGTGTTTGTACCATTGGCCACTATGCAGGGCGCCATGGGACAGATCCTCAGTCACTTTGCCTATGCGGTGGTCATTTCTACACTTTTCTCAATCCTTGTCTCCTTTACCGTAACCCCGCTTTTGGCTTCCCGCCTCCTGCCCGAAAAGGCGAAGCGTGACGGCATGATCAGCAGAAAACTGGAAGCTTTTTTCAGATGGCTGGAAAAGTGTTATGGTACATCAATTTCATTTCTTACTAAAAGAAAACGCCGGAGCGCAGCGTTTGTGTTGGCGGTCTTTGCCGTCTTTATTTTAAGCATGGCCGCCTTTTCAGGCATAAAAATGGAACTGGTCCCGAAAAGCGACGGCGGCAGGATACAGGTTGATGTTGAACTGCCCCAGGGCAGCGGGCTTGAAAAAACAGCGTTACTGCTTGAGAAAATCGAAACCCGGCTTGCCCAATACGAGGAAGTACAGACAATACTTACAAATCTGGGAGCGGCCGGGTCCATGGAACGGGATGTGAGCGTTGCCCGGATGGAAGTCTCTTTGGTGGGCAAAACAGAACGCGCCTTAAGCAACAGCGCCCTTGCCGCCGATATGGTACGCACTTTGTCGGATATTCCCGGCGCAGACATCAGGGTAGTGGCCCCTTCGGAAATGGTGATTGCACAGGGGGCGTCCATCGACCTGTATCTGCGGGGCGCGGACAGTACAAAACTGCAGGAACTGGGAGATGATCTGCGAAGGCAAATGCAGGCCATTCCGGGAATTATGCATACCACCATAAACACCAAGGCCGGTAAACGGGAACTTGTTTTTGTGCCCAACCGCAAACAGATTTCCCAGGACGGCCTTACCGTACAGGGAGTCGCAGTATCCCTGCGCGCCGCATTGGACGGGATGGTCAGTACCACCTTCCGGGATAAGGGCGAGGAGTACGACATACGGGTAAAGATGGACGAGTCAAGCCTGCATGATATCGAGGATCTGCGGAACATACCCATTCTGACCAGTACCGGTATTTTCCCCCTATCCCGTTACGCGGATGTCCATTTTGAAAACGGCTACAACATGATCATGCGGGTCAACAAATCAAGGACCGTTGAAATCACTGCGGAACTTCTGCCCGACTACACCCAGGGCGCCGTTCTTTCCGAAGTTATGAAAGCGGCGGGGGAACTTGATCTGCCGGAAGGCTACACCATAAGCCAGGCAGGGCTTTCCGAAGCCATGGGAGAAGGTATGATGAGCATGGTAATCGTTTTTGTTACCGCTATCCTGCTGGTATACATGCTCCTGGCAGCGGTTCTGGAAAGTTTATCCCAGCCCCTGTTTATCCTCTCAACGGTTCCGCTGTCCATTATCGGTGTTGCCATAGCTTGCCTTATGACCAATACGGTCCTTAACAATATCGCCATGATCGGTATTGTCATGCTGGTCGGCATTGTGGTGAATAACGCCATATTGCTGCTGGACTATTACAATCAGCTTAAAACCGGAGGGCTTACCGTACAGGAGGCCCTGATCAAGGCGTGCCCTGCAAAACTAAAACCCATACTGATGAGCAACATCGCAATCATTCTGGGCATGATACCGATGGCTTTGGGAATAGGCGCGTCCCTCGCGGAAATGCGGCAGCCCATGGGTGTTATTGTAATAGGCGGTGTTATTTCGTCCACCATCATGACCCTCTGGCTCATCCCCTGTCTTGAATTTGTGGTCAAAGGCAAGCGTCTCAGGGCGCAGTAAATCTAACATAAAAGGAAAATGATATGAAACGGAATTTTGTTACAGTGATACTATTTTTTGCAGTGATGTTTTTTGCGGAAGCAGGAGAATACGATTTAGCGGCCTACCTTGCGCGGGTTAAACAGTACAACCCCGACATTGCCCTTGCCGCAAAAGAACTTGCCCTTGCAAAAACAAGCGTTGCCCAGGCGCGGGCGGCGTTTTTTCCGGGCATCGGTATTCAGGGTGGATACAACCGTAATTTTATTGACAGCATGCGTTCTACCCCGGTTGCCTCATTACCCGGAGGCGGCCCGCTTGTATATCAGGATGTTGATTCAAATTACGATAACGAATTGACTTTCGGGATCGGCGTTACACAAACCCTCTTTGACGCCGGTGCCATTGCCAATTACGACAAGGCCCGCAAAGGTCAGGCCATACGGGAAGCGTCTTCGGAAGCGGTAAAACAAAACATCCAAAGCGCGGCAAAAAAACTCTACGCCCAAACGCAGCTTGTTCTTATGGTGGTGGAAATCATGGAAGCCTCGGAGCAATTAAGCCGCGATATTTATGAAAGCACGGAACGAAAATACCGCGCCGGAGCCGATACGGAATTGAACCTGTTAATGGCCGAAGTTGATTGGAAAACTAAAATTACATCCACAGCAGAAGCGCAGAAAAACGCCGAACTGGCGCTTATCGCTTTTCGCAACCTTGCCGGAATTCCCCTGTCGGAAACCATCACCCTTACCGAGCCGGAGGAAGACCTGTCGGAAATCCCCGATGTTCCGGCGCTGGAAACCGTGCTGGGCATCCGGCACGATTACCGCATCTTGAGCCTTTCCCGTGAAATGGCGGACATTGATCGCAGGGCCGCAATCGGCGCTTTTCTTCCAACCGCTTCCGCGTCTTTCTCGTATGCCCTGGGGGGTATGGGGAATGGCAGTTCCCTTATAGGCGATTATGATTTTGATTCCGCTCAATTAGGTGTCAAGGTAAGCATACCGCTTTTTGCGGGCGGCTACCGCCTCGCGAAAATGAAAGCCGCAAAACTGGAACAGGAAAAGGCTGATATCGCCCTCTTAAATAAACGGGATGCTATTGAAAGCGATCTTTCCAAATTGTCCCTCCGGTTTAAGGAAGCTGCGCAGCGGGTGGAATCGGCGCGGCTTATTGCGGCCGCTGCGGAACGGGCGGTTTCGCTTTCACAAACGGCCTATGCCAACGGTCTTGCCACCCAATTAACTGTTGCCGATGCGGTCAACAAACTCGGCACGGCGCGGCTTGGCCTGCACGGTGCAATATACGAATACCGCGCGTCCTACTACGATTGGGAAAACACGGCGGGTCTTATTAAATGAAGGGCAGCCTAGCCCAGAAACAACTCCGTCGGCAGCCCCTGTTCCCTGATCCGGCGTTCCGCGCTGTGGTCAATGATGTTGATATAGGTGGCATATTTTTTGTCGATCAGGCTGATATGGGCGATGATCCTGCTCCGCAGATGACCGGGAAGATTTTGGGGGATGGGCTGCCGGGCCGCCGCCAGTTGATCGAACCTGTCAGAAATCTCCATTATGAAATTATGGTGCTGCCGCTTATGGGCCTTGATGTCGGGGTACTTGATATTTTCCAGGAGTTCTTCCTCGGTCAAAAAATGATACCGCAGAAAGCTGACCACATTATGAATGAAGGCCCCCCCTTCCCGGCGGCCAAGGCACAGATCATTTGCCATTTTGAGCAGCTCCCGGTGCTGGGCGTCGATCTTTTCAATCCCCACGGCATAACGGTTATCCCATTCAATAATATTGCTCTTCATAAATCTCTCCTGTTATGTTATAATTTGATTATATGGGGGGAGCGCAGGTTCTCACCATGACTTTTTTAAGAATCCTTTAGTTTTTTTTGGAGGAACCATGAAGCTTGAACGGAAATCAATACAAAACCTGGTGTTTTTAAGGCTGAATCCCGGTGACGATCTTTTAACGGCGATTCAAGAGGCGGCTGAAAAGAACAACGTCAAAAACGCGGTGATACTTTCCGGGGTGGGTTCGGTGATCAGCCATTCCTACCATGTGGTGGCATCCCCGGTAAATCCGCCGAAGAATGAATTTGTGAAGGGAGACCGACCTGCGGATATTGTGAATATCAACGGCTTTATCATTAACAACAGGGTCCACGCCCATATCATTTTTAGCGACACCAACATTGCATACGGCGGGCATCTGGAACTTGGCACAGAAGTACTCACCTTTGCGATCCTTACCCTTGCGGAGGTGGACGCCGATTTTGACCAGTGGGACTCCATCGGTAATATCGAAGATCTGTTAAAATAAAAAACTACTTCGCGGCGGCGCGGGAAAGCCGGTCATTGATGGCGTCCCCCAGACCGCCTGAGGGGGCAAGTTCCGCCCGGATGCCGGAGAGGCCCGGCCGGTCCATTTCATGGAGAATGGCAAAAAGATTCGCCGCCGCTTCCACCGCATCGCCCTTTTCCGATAAGACGCGGATATGGCGCCCGGCGCCTTTTTGGCATTCCGCCGCAAGCCATGCGTCACGGGAAGCGCCGTCAAAAAAAAGATAGCCCGTAGCGGCTTCATCATTAAGGGCGATCATCTCTTCCCGCCGGTGAACCGTGAGGGGGACGCCGGGGGCATAGTGGCTTTTCAATTGACCGGGCGCAGTAACAGTATTACTGTCGGCATCGCCGCCCATAGCAACCGGCCCGATGACGGCTTCGATCTGATCGCGGGATGTGCCGCCGGGACGAAGAATACGGGGAGTGCCGTGCGCCATGTCCAGCACGGTGGATTCCACACCAACGCTGCTACGGCCCCCGTCCAGGATGATGTCCACCTTGTCCCCAAGCTGTTCCGCCACATGTTCCGCAGTGGTGGGGGAAAGGCAGCCGAAACGGTTTGCACTGGGTGCGGCCACGGTGCCGGTGGATAGACGGATCAGAGCCTGTGCAGCGGGGTGGCTGGGAAAACGGATCGCCGCAGTGGCAAGGCCGCTGGTGGCAAGGTCCGGGACCGAAGGTTTTTTGGGGAGGATCAGGGTGAGGGGGCCGGGCCAGAGCGCGGCGCTCAGGCGGCGGATCTTTTCTTGCACAGATAAATCCAGCCGGGAAAGGTCCGCAATATTTTCCAGGGCGGCAATGTCGGCAATGTGGATGATCAGGGGATCGAAGCGGGGCCGCTGTTTTGCCTCAAAAATTTTCGCCAATGCGGAAGGGTTAAAGGCGTCTCCGCCCAGGCCATAAACGGTCTCGGTGGGAAAGGCCGACAAATCCCCCCTGCGGATTGCAGCTGCGGCAAGGGCCAGATTTTCTTCGTTAACCGGGTAAAGCATGTTACATCCAGCGGCGGCGCTTGAAAAAAATGATCATCCCCACAGCAATAAGGGCCATGATCCCCCACACTATCGGGTATGCGTAGGGATACTCAAGCTCCGGCATGTGTGTAAAATTCATCCCATATACACCAACAATAAAGGTGAGGGGAATAAAAATAGTGGAGATGATGGTGAGCACCTTCATCACATTGTTCATGCGGTTGGACATGGAAGAAAGGTTGATTTCCATCACCCCGGCGATAAGTTCCCTATAGGTTTCCACGGTTTCCGCGGCCTGGAGGATATTGTCGTGGAGGTCCTTGAGGAAGGGCTCAAGGCTGCCGCTGATCCGCTTTGATTCCATCCGCATCAGCACCGAAAGGCTTTCCCTCAGGGGCCAGATCACCCGGCGCACCCGCAGCAGATCCTGTTTCAGCTTTTGTATGTCCTTAATAAAATCACGGTCCCCCGCATCAATGGCCCGATCCTCAAATTCTTCTATGCCCGAACCCAGACTGTCGAGGATCACAAAGTATTCATCAACCACGGCGTCCATGATCCGGTAGGCCAAATAGTCGGCGCCCATGCGGCGGATACGGCCCGCGTTGTTAAGGATCCGCTTGCGGATGCCGTCAAAATAATCACCCGGTTTTTCCTGAAAGCTGATCACCGTGTCATCGGTAACCACCAGGCTTATCTGTTCAAAGTCCAGTTCCGCGTTGGGGTTTACCGCCTTGAGGGTGATAAAAAGATAGTCATCGAATTCCTCCGCCTTGGGACGCTGTTCCGTATCCAGAATGTCCTCCACCGTCAGGGAGTGGATTTTGAAAACCTCAGCCAGACGGTTGATCACATCGCTCTGCTCAAGGCCGTCTATGTTGATCCAGGAAATTCCCCCGGAATTTTTATGGGAGAGCAGTTCATCCAGGGTTGCGGCTGTTTTTTTCCATGCCCCCGCAGGGTCATAGCCGATAATGGAAAGGTCCATTGCTAAACGATACTATGCAGAGGGAGGGCTTGCAAGGGGCTTTTTACAGGGATGATCTCCTGTTACTATGAAGCATGATTCAGTACTTACTCTTCGATTTAGACAACACCCTCTATTCCGCCCGCTTCGGCCTGGAAGAAAGGGTAGCCCAAAGGATGATCCGGTATGCCGCCCATTATCTTCATCTTTCCGTTGAAGAAACCGCTGCCCAGCGTAAGGACGGGGAAACCCGTTACGGCACGACCCTGGAATGGCTTATGTACGAAAAGGGCTTCACCGATATTGAGGAATACTACCGGGCGATCCATCCGGCAGACGAGGCCGACACATTGACGGCGGACCCGGAACTGCAGAAATTCCTCGAAGCCCTCCCCTGCCCCAAAGCCATCCTTACCAATTCAAACCGGGAACACGTTGATCTCATTTTAAGCAAACTGAAACTGGAAAATATTTTTACCCATATCTTTGATATACGGTGGAACAATTTTCAGGGGAAGCCCCGGCCGGAAGTTTTTCAGCGGGCCCTCGATACTTTGGGGACCAGGCCGGAAACCACCCTTTTTATTGATGATTATCCCCGCTATGTTTCAGGTTATATTGCCATCGGCGGCAAGGGCATCTTACTGGATGAATTTGATCTTCATCAAAATTATCCCCACCCGCGGATCAGGAAACTGGAGGAACTGGTCGATTTTCTGTAACAGTAGTATTGCTGCGTTACGATTTGAACACTACGCCGAAATCCCGGCAGAGATACTGCGCCGCTGTGCGGCCGGTAGAAACCGCCACCGGTGTTCCTCCGGGGGGCAGGATGCGCTGCCCGGCAAAGTACAGATTTTTGATGTGCTGCGGCTTGCAGGAATAAAAGACCCGTTTTGATCCCGCCGGGGTTACGGTCATCCATGAACCATGATAGGTTCCGCAGTAACGCTCATAGGTCAGGGGGGTCGCCACATCCCAAACAACAGCCTTGCCCTTGATGGGGGGCAGCTGTTTTTCCAGCGCCGCAAGGATCTGTTCAAACAACTCTTTCTTGCGTTTATCGTAGCATCCCTGTGCGCGGGCCTGTTTCCAATAATCATAGGTGTCCCCGGAAATAATCAGGGTGATGGCGGAGCAATTCTCCGGCGCGTAACCGGCGGCCCCTGAATAGAGTTTGTACGCCAGGGACCTAATCATCTTCCCCGCGTGTTCAAAGGGCTTTTCCAGGGGAAATGTCATACTTTCGGGAAGATCCGACAGATCAGAATCCACACCGATGCTGATAAAGGAACACATGATCAGCGCGCCGGGAAGGTAAGTTTTCGCCCGCATGGTACGGGCCCAGCCTTCGCGGATTGGGGGATCGAAGAGGGTGTCAATTGCGGAAAGGGTATCCGAAGTTACGATAAGCGCATCGGCGGGAATTATTTCGCCATCGACAAGGGCCCCCCTGGCCCGGCCCTCCGTGACCTGCACCTTTTCTATTTTTTTATTGTAACGGATAATGCCCCCCAGTTCTTCAAAACACTTTGCCATATTCGCCGCCAGGGTGAGGGAGCCCCCTTCGATATATCCGCCGTCCCTTGCGGCAAAACAGCCGAGGGTTGCCAACAGCGATACTGCGTCGTAATTCGGATTTACCACGGAAGTCAGGAGCAGCCTGATTGCCGGATGCTTAAACCGCGCAGCATAGTCCGTAACCGACAGGGCGCCCAGGGGAATAATGCGCAAAAGTGCGGGGATCATTTTAAATCCATCGCGTATGATCGACGGGGATTTTTTCGTGGTCCTGAGCCGGGGAATATCCGTAACCGGCATGTGGAAGGCGGTAAAACGGATAATGTCCCGGCAGAGCGCCTTAATACGCGGCGCATCTTCCGGGGACACCGCGCATAAATGGGCTTTCAGTTTTGCTACATCCCGGTATAAAGAGACCTGCTGTCCCGGCCAGTTACATGTCATAAAGGTCTCGCCCAGGCGGAACCGGGTCTCCTCTGTAAGGGCGCCGACTTCGCGCCATACTTTATTGAGCGGCTGGTCGGCGCCTGAGCCGGTGAGCCAATGCAGCCCGCCTTCAAAAAGATAAGCCTTCCGCCGCCAGCTGGTGCAGTTGCCTCCGGCGCTGCTGTGGGATTCGTAAATCGTAACATCAAATCCGCTTTTTCGGGCATATATGCCCGCGGTAAGGCCCGCAATTCCCGCGCCGACAATAAGTACGGTTTTTTTATTAATTCTGATTTTCTCCTGCGTATCTTTCGTATTCGCGGGTAAAGTGTTCGATTTTTTTGGTAACCTTCTCAAGGTGTTTGTGCATCTCCTCTATCTGATCCTCCACAATTTTTTTGTGTTCCCGGAGAAGCTCGCAGCGCTGCTTTAAGGTAGGGTCTCCATTCATGCTGAGTTCCACAAAATTTTTTATCTGCTTGATGGACATGCCGGTATTTTTAAGACAGCAGATCAGGCCGAGCCATTCAAGATCATTTTCAGAGTAACGGCGGATTCCGTTCCGGCTCCGGGCGACCCCGGGGAGGAGCCCTTCACTTTCATAGTAGCGCAGCACATGGGGCGGAAGGGAGGTTTTCTCCGACACCTGCTTGATGGTAAAAGGCACAATTTCCCCCTTGCTGTTGACTTAAACTTAACGTTAACATCTATCGTAACATTATTCAATTGAGGGACATTATCACTGATTTTTAACAGGATCAAGTTTCCGCAGTACCCCAAGAAATTCCGATCCCCGGATGCGTTCATTGGGAATAAAATTTTTCCCATCGGGGAGTGAAAGAAATTCCGATTCCACACATCCCATGACGGAATCAAAATAGGGGGACAGCAGGGGCAAATCCGCAATGGGGCTGCGGGGATTGTTCATGTTTGCGTACCGGGATGAATACCGGGAGAGGAGGCCCCGGTTGGCCCGGTTTTCCGCGTAAAGCCGCCAGAGGAACCATGCCGCCCCTGATCGCAGCACCGTTTCATTGGACCCTGGTTTTACTGCGGGCCATTCATTGACATTAACATCCTGCACTGCGGGAATAAAAGCCCGGTCCAAAAGGCGGGTAAACAGTTCTTCTGCGGGCCAATCCCGTCCGGCGCTTAGAAAACGCAGAAGATCTGTTTCCGCCTGGGTAAGCTCAATAAGGTCCCGCCAACTCATGCCGTCCTGTTGTATGATGGTGACGGTTTTGTTTTCGGTCCCCGCGGCAATATCCCGGAGTTCCCATGCCTTGTCCCGGTATATCCGGTAGGTTTCTTCGTAAAATGGCTTCGCCTCCAGCAGGGTAAAGGCGGTGTCAAAGGCGGCCACCGCTTCGCTGAAACGGTTCAGATCAAAAAGCGCCCTACCCCGTTCAATCTGCAATTCCCCTGCGTGTTCTATCCGCAGTGCCTCATCAATAAGGGTAAGCCGTTTTTGCAAATCCCGTTCCAGCCGGGCCGACAAAATAATTGACGGCAAATTGAGGGGAGACAGGCCCTGGGAGTTTTTCAGTTCCCGCTGGGCATCGCTGTTTTTTCCTTCCAGCAGATAGAGTCGGCCCGACCACGCGGCAAGTTGGGCCTCGAAATCCGCATCGGGGACAGACTTCCGCTCCAGTTCTGCAATCTTCCGGCGCACCGGCGCAGCTTCTTCACGGGGCCTGTCGGATCTGTCAAGCCGGACAATCAGCTCTTCCATCTCCGCCAGTTCCCCCTGTGCCGCCGCATCCATGGCAGGGACCAGGCGATCCTGCTGCAGGGTCTGGCAGCCGTTCAGGCTGAACAGCAGGGACATAGCGCAGAGAAAACCCAAAAGCACCGGCAATTTTGAAAGATTTTTCTTTACCTTACTGTTCTTCATATCTACCCCGATTTTTCATCTTAGCGAAACTGCCATTGATATATCTTGTTATCCATCCCCGCGCCCAGACATTCAAGTTTGCCGTCCCCGTTCAAATCCGCAAAAACCGGCCGCCCCCAGATGGGCAGGGGGAAGCCGTCCAGGGAACTGAAATTCCGCGCGTACCCGTACAGGGCATTTCCCTCCCCGGAAAAAAAGATCTCAGGTGTTTTATCGCCGTCCACATCCGCCGTGGTAAGATAACCCCCGTCCCGGACCGTCAGGTTGGGAATCTGCTGATAGAGAAAATTTCCCTCAAGATCAACCTGATAGAGAATACCCTCCGCATTGATAAGCCAGAGGTACTGTCCATCGTAGACCGGCTGTAAATAGAATACCCCCGGCAATTCAATGGGGAAGCCCGGCAGAGGGGCGGCGGATTCATCATATATTGTGAGTTCCCCGGCCTGGGTAATAAAGGCTGCCAAAAGATGATTGCTGCCTGATTTACCTGCATTAGTATTACTGCGCGCAGCGTTACTGTTGACCGTATTACTGTTAAAAAGCAAAGGCGATCCAAAGGCGATACCAGAAACATAGACGGGCCAGCCGGGAAGGGCTGCCCCGGCGCTGTCATTTATCCAGAGTTCGCCGAAAAAACTTTTGGGGTACAGGGCCAGGTATGTCTTGTTTTGCCAATCAATAAATTCCGGGGGCGAACGGAGGGGGGAGTCAAAAACCTGATCCCACTTTGAAATACCCCCTGACCCGTCAATTACCGTAATCGAACCATCCTCACCGCAGAGGTAGAGTTTTCCCTTGTAGGCTCCCGGCGCTGCGGACAGGCGGATGCTGGTTACCACGGGAAAGCCCTTGACCGCTTCCATATTCTTATCAGCCAGGGTAACCCTTCCCTGGGGGCTCACCACCCAGGCAATACCTTCGTTCCCCGTGGGAAGCCCCTCCGCGGGAATAACCCAGGGCAGGACCGGTGTACCCCCGGCGGCCTTTAATTCATGGATCGACTTGTCGGCGGGGTTGATAGCCACCGCGGTGGTACCACGGGTGAGCAGAACCCTGCTTTCCCCGCCCTTTTTTACACTATAAACCCGGTTACCCGCTTTTCCCCCCAGCTCAAAGGGATAGCCCATCACCGGAGCAATGCCCTTCCCCGAACCGGGGATCACCGAAAGGGAAATCCTGGCGATCCCGTTTTCAAGGGAAAGCCGGGCCAGCCCCTGCCGGTACAAACGGAGGGCCGTGCTGACCGTGGTGTTCCCCTTGAGGAAGAACGGCAAAGAGCGATCCAGTGAATAGAAAAGACTGAAAGAAGTATGGTCAGAAGCGGTCCCCGCCAGTGTCCGCCACACCGCGGACTTGGGGAGGGTCTCGTTCCGGCGGACGGCGTTTACCGCAGCCAACAGTGATTCTGCGGATTCGGAAACAAAAAGGTAGTTATTCTGCACCGTATAATAGGGCGAAGGAACCTTCAAACCCATTAAATTCAAAATGGAATTGAGAAATTCCGGCAGTTGAATCCGGGGGATGCGGGTGCCGTCAAGGTTAAGCTGAATATTTTCATTCACAAATAGTGAAGAGAAAGCCTTGTCGAAAATTTCCTTACGTTTTTTTTCGTCCCCTATTTCTATTACGATAACCGGATTCGGCCGGCCTTCCATGCCGAAAACGGCAAACTCCGCGCCGGTCCATGAATAGAGGATATCATCCAGGGTCAGCCCCAGCGCGAGCCTGGCTCCGTTATCCGCCTTTTTCCATGTCGCATCCCAGGCAGAACCGGCTGCGGAGGACACCCCGCTGAGAAGTTCCTCCAGTGATCCCGCGGAAAGGATGGTGGCGTACTGGGCGGTATCGGGCAGCATTGCTTTCAGGTTCAAGGCTGCGGAATCACGTTCGATGATTTTTTTCAAAGCCTGATTATTCGACGCAAGGGGGGTGATAAGATTGATATCAAGCTGTTTGGGGGAAACCGAAATACTTGCCTCAATCATCCCGGAAAACTGAAGCTGCTCAAGGAAAGCGGTGATCGCGGGGTCCCCGGCGCCCAGCATTTCCTCCAGAAAGGCGGGGGCAAGCAGAAGCGCCGCATCATAATCCCGTGAATAGAAGGCCTTTTCGTGGGACCCCCGGCGGTCCCCGTCACGGGATGTGCCGTTCAGCACCGATTCAAAAAGGGCGGAATCGTTGGAGATGATCAAGAGGTTATGGTAAGGGCCGATAAAGAGGCTTGTCCCGTTGGCCGCACGGTATTCAAAGCGGGAATTTTTCCCCGCCTGCACATAGTAAAGGCCGGGTATGGTCAGCCGCCCCGCCAGAACGGGCAGTATTTTGAACACCGGCGAAAGGACGCCGAAGTCCCAGGCCCCCAGAAACCGGCCATTGGACAGCAGCGCCCCGTCCAGCCGCCCCCTAGCGACAAAGCGGACCAAGCGGTTCTGGAGAACCCCGCTCTCCCGAAGCTGCCTGATGGCGGCCGCGGCGGGGGCCAGCTCCTTGATGGATAAAATATCCGGCAGGGTTTCATGGTCTAAAACCCGCTCCGCAAGGCGTACCGGGTTGGGGATACCGGCATAAAGGGAAAAGGAGTCGGGAATAACCGCATCGGGGCTTTGGCGGCCGATAAAGGAAAGCCCCGCAAAGATAAGGGGGATACCGATAAGGATGAAGAGAACAATCCCCAAAATAAGGCGCCGTTTCTTTGCCATAACGGGTTATTTTTACCCCAAATCGTAAAAAATGCAAGGTGATAACACAGAGGGAGTGATGAAATGACAAAGAAACTTTTAGGCCGGGAGCCGGTCCGCTTCCGGTGGGATAAGGTTAAACTCACTTAGTAACACTAAAGGCGGCGCGGTTTATCAGGTTCGCCTGGTAGCCCGCGCGCCTTCCATGCCCGCAACGGCGATCACCACACGGGCCTGTTTGATATCCGGGAGCCACCTGTCGGAAGCAGCGGCGGAATTTGGACAGGATTGGCTTAGTAAATAACATCTTAATCAGTGTCAATTCCATAGATATGGGCCGCAAAGATCTTGCTGCTGACGGGAAATAGCCTGAGGGAAGACTTACTGGCCGAAGATACTTTTTTGCAGCAGGAACTCAACTATTGCCATCCTGATGATACCATCACCCGGAACAGCCTTACCCAGGCCATCCAGAGCTTTGAAGATGCCCTTTTTAGTCAAGTATTCTGTTTACCCGGTTTATGATCGCCGGGCATATCAATTTCCATTTGGGCGAATTCTTCAATGGCGGCCTGTTCTTTCTGCCGCCATATTTTCTCAAAAACGAGCCCTTTTTTGACCATTTCCCCCAGGAAGGTACTAAAAGTCATATTTGAGTCTATTTTTTCAGTGATAGTCAGAAAGAGGGTTGATTAACAAGGCTCTCCATAAAGACCGAGTAAGCCTTCGGTTTGTGTGGCGGTGATTGTCTTGAAACCGCTGCGAAGCATCGTTTTATACAGCTATAACGTTGGGAGGCTTTTCGTACTTAAAATTTATATTAGCGCCACATTGATGACGTACCCGAAAAAATGGGGAAAATTCATAGAAATTTTACAGTTTCCCTTGAATTTTTCCCCATTATGTGCTATATTATTATCGTGATTAAAATCAAGTAATATCCAAATCAATCTCCTTTATTTTCCTAACTATCCCTGGTAACAGGGAAATGGAACCTTCAAAATGAACAATTTTGAAGGTTTTTTCGTCAGTTTGTGAAAAAGGAGATCATGTGGAAAATCAGAAATTCCCAAAAAGCCCCAACCCTAACTCCAACCCCGGTGATGCAATCCGTACCTATGGCGTCGACTCTGTTTCGTTTTCGTTTGGTATCTACTCCCGGGAATTACGCAAGTTTCCGGTTCTTACCCGGGAAGAAGAGACGGCGCTTTTTAAAGCCATGAAAGAACATGATCCCGACGCCAAAAACAGCATCATAACCGGAACGCTGCGCCTGGTAGTCAAGTTTGCGCGGGAACGGGCCCGCGGCGGCATCTTCCTTGACGACCTGGTGCAGGAAGGGAACATAGGGCTGCTCACGGCGGTGGATAAGTTCGATTACACGAAGGGCAACCGGTTTTCCACCTATGCCAGTTACTGGATAAGGGAAAAAATCTCCCGCTCTGCCGCCGTTCTTGGCCGGCCGGTCAGCATGCCGTCAAAAAAGGCGGAGGATATCACGAGGAGGGCCAGGGAATCCAGCCGTCTTGCCCAAATCCTAGGCAGGGAGCCTTCGGACAGGGAAATCGCCGCCACATTGGGCTGGACCGAAGAATATGCCGCCCTGCTCCGCGGCTTTGCCCAGGCGGCCCTGAGCCTGGATGCCCCGGCAGATACGGAGGATGCTGCCCCTGTACAGAAATCCCCCCTCATCAGCAAGGATGATCCTGCGGAGCACGCGATCCTCACCATGCTCCAAAAGGATATTGACAAGGCCCTCAAGGGACTTTCGCCGATGGAGCGGAAGGTCATAACACTCCGCTATGGGCTAAACGGCGCCCATGCCCACACCCTTAAAGAAACGGGAGAGATCTGCGGGATAAGCTACCAGCGGGTAAACCAGATAGAGGCCAAGGCTCTGCGCTGTCTGCGTAAAAGCAAAAGCAGCCATGTTCTGATTGGCTACTGGGAGGGAAAATGAAGGTATTGACGGAGGATTCCATGGAGCTCTACTTTCGGGAGATCGGGCGCGAAAAGCTCCTCTCGGCGGAACAGGAAACTGCGCTTGCCAGGGAGCTTGCAGACGTAGCAAGTCCGGCGGCCGGAAATAGCGCAGCCAGGGACAGGATGATCCGGGCGAATCTGCGCCTGGTCATTTCCATTGCAAACGCGTACCGGAATTACGGCCTTCCCTTTTCCGACCTTGTCGCGGAAGGGAACATCGGCCTCATGAGGGCGGTCGAAAAATTCGACTACCGGAAAGGATTCAGATTTTCCACCTACGCCTCCTGGTGGATACGGCAGGGTATTACCAGAGCCATAGCGGAGCAGGCACGGACAATCCGTCTGCCCGCTCATGTTATTGCCCGGATCAATAAATTGAACCGGGAGTCCCTGCAGCTCCATCAGCTCCTTGAACGAAATCCCACCGATGAGGAACTTGCCCAACGCCTGGGCTGGACACTTGAACAGGTACAGGCGGTAAAGGATTATACCCAGGATTCGATCTCCCTTGAAACGCCGGTTGGCGGCGATGAAGAAGGGGACTCGTCCCTGCTTGATTTTACCCAGGACAAAACGGTCCCTGATCCGGCGGATACGGCGATTACTACCCTTCTTCGGGAAGATATTCGTGCCGCCCTCTCCACCCTTCCTGCGCGGGAGGCGCGGGTACTGGAACTGCGTTTTGGACTGATTGATGGCTGCCCCCTGACCCTGGCGGAAGTCGGGAAGCGTGAAGGGGTGAGCAGGGAACGGATACGGCAGATTGAGGGAATGGGCTTGCGGCATCTTCGGCACCCCAAGCGGAGCCAAAGATTGAAGGCGTATCTGGAAGGCTAGGAGGAATACAATGGATCTCTTACACAATTTGAATCAGATTAAGCAGCTCGTGGAACAGCACGGACTGTGCAATGAGTTTTGGAAAGAGGCGCAGGAGCATTTTGTCGCCGTCGATAATGTGTTAAAAGTGACCCCCGATCAGGCTCTGTTGTTTGCGCTGCTTTTAGAGAATTCGGGGACAGGAGACGCAACCCTGAGAGGTCTTGCCAAAGCCTTACGCTGCGGCAAGATAGAAGCCCTGCGATACACAGGCGATCTTGAAGCCCTTGAGCTCAAACATCTTATCGTCTCCCATGATGTTGACGATGACGATATTTTTTGTTCCCGTCCCTCGTTCCTCAGAAAACGCCAGGGGCAGGACTGCTGCGCCTGGTCCGTTCCCGGTGATGTTATCCGGGCGCTCAAAGCCGGAAAGGAATACCATTACACCATTTACCGCGGCCTCTCTCCAGAAGAATTCTATACCGCGGCGGACCATATTCTTCGCGCTCATCGCAAAAGGGAATTAAACAGCAAACAGTTTTTTGACGAGATCAAATACCTCTTTGGCAGCAATCCAGATATTCTGTTTGTGAAAAAAATGAAGTCAGGCAGTCTTACCTTCAGGAACAGTATGGTGCTCCTTGATTTCTGCGCAACCCTGGTGGAACAGGATAAAGAATCGCAGAAATTTTCCGATATCAGGTATCTTTTTGGCCGGAGCGGCAGCCAGGATGCAAAACGCGATTTTATAAAAGGCGAAAACGATCTTTTCACCTCCGCTCTGCTTGAGCATGTCTGCGACAACGGTTTGGCCGATACCACCGAATACCGCCTTACCAATGAGGCCATAGACAGCCTTTTGGATGATGTTGATATAAAAGAAAAGAAAGACATCAAGGGAAACAATATCATCCGCGCCGACAGCCTTGCGGAAAAACAGCTTTACTATCCGCCAAAGGTAGGCGTTCAAATTGATGAACTGGGCCGCCTGTTACAGGAAGATCATTTTTCTTCCATCGTGAAGCGCCTGCGGGAAAGCAAAATGAAAACCGGCTTTGCCTGCCTTTTTTCCGGCCCCCCCGGAACCGGCAAAACCGAAACCGCCTACCAGATCGCCCGGACCACGGGGCGGGACATTTTCTTTGTGGACATCAGCGAGACCAAAAGCATGTGGTTTGGCGAGAGCGAAAAAAAGATAAAGTCTCTTTTTACCCGCTACAATGCTATGGTCAAACATGCCGACCGCGCACCGATACTGCTCTTTAACGAAGCGGACGCGGTCCTCGGGAAGCGCCAGGAACTCGGCAGTGAACGGCGCGGCCCCGGTCAAACAGAAAACACCATACAGAACATTCTGCTGCAGGAGATAGAAAATCTGGACGGGGGCATTCTCATCGCCACCACCAACATGGCGGCTAACTTTGACGCAGCCTTTGAGCGGCGCTTCCTGTATAAAATTACCTTCGAGAAACCCGATCTTGAAGCCAAAGCCGCAATCTTCAAAAGCAAACTGCCGCAGGTTGATATGGACATGAGCGCCCTTGCCGGCCGCTTTGATTTATCCGGCGGCCAGATAGAGAATGTGGCCCGTAAAGCCGCCGTAGCAAGCCTTATCCGGGGGAATCCCCTTTCCGCCGTGGACATTACCGCCCTCTGCGAGGAAGAACTGCCCGGTAAGGAGACGCGGCGTATTGGGTTTGGGGTATAGTACTCTTTTAGTCAGGAATTCTGTTTACCCGGTTTATGGATGCCGGGCATATCAATTTCCATTTGGGCGAATTCTTCAATGGCGGCCTGTTCTTTCTGCTATGGTGAGCGTGGTAGACTTACCATCCTTCAAGTTCTTCATCGTACCCTAAAATAGTACCACTACCGTTGAAAGAAACTACAAAATCATTATAGTAGAGGCCATGCACATTACATTCGGCTTAAATCAAAATAACGCGGATTGGTCAGAAAAGCGGGCAGCGGCAGGTGAAATTCACCTTGGCCCCGAACGGATGCTGTCTTTCCTGCAAACAAGGCTTGGACTGGGCGGTAACGACGAAGCTGCCGTGGTGCGTATTGACCAGTACCGAAAGCGGTTGGCGGCGGTACTTTCTGCATCTTCCGGTGACGGGTGGTTTCAGAAATCCTTTGAACTTGATCCGTGGTCTACCGCCAGGCAGCTTTTGAGTTGGCGGGATGAGTTGATTCTTGCCGGGTGGAACAAACACCCACTACTTGCCGCTCAATCAAAGCGTTTAGCCGCATTATCGGCCATTGAGGGCAGAACGGAACCATTGGCTAAAGGGTTCGCGGATAAATTACGTGAGGTATTGGATGAGCTTGATTATCTCGATGCTTCTTGTATTCAAGCTATCCGGTTGGCCGAACCGCTGGAATTGCTCCCCCATCTCTGGCAGCTTGTTTTCAAAAAACTCGGTGTTATCGGTGTACCAATAGAGGCGCCGCAGCCCCAAGCGCCAATTGCTCTTTCGGATAAGTCCCTTGTCTTGTTGGAGGCCGATACTGAATGGGAAGCCGCAGAAGCCCTCGCCATGTGGTTAGCCGCAGACAAGGATGCAAACGAAAAGGTGAACATGATTGTTCCCGACGCATCCGGTGTATTGGGGACGGCGCTGCATCGGTTAGGTCTTCCGCGAACCGGCAGCAACGAATCATCAAAATGGCGGGCACATTTGCAGATACTCCCCCTGGTGTTTGCCAACGCATGGCAGCCGGTTGAACTTGGCGCATTGGTGGCTCTCTTAACCCTCCCAAATAGTCCGGTTCCGTCATTGGTTCGATACTGGCTTCTACGGGCATTGAAAAATGAAGCGGGTATTAAAGGTGAGGAATGGAATAAATCACTGGAAGAAATCGCAAAACAACTTTCTACACCCAACGACCCAAGGTATGAAGCGAAAACAGAGAAGGAAGTTGACGAAATACTCAAAACGATTGACGATATGCTGGTTAGCGGCCGTTACCCTTCTCAGGGTATGAGCGAAGAGGCAATCGTTAAACGCTGCAACTGGATAATAAACAGTTTTATGCTGCAAAGTGAAGACAATGATTTCCTAAATGCACCAATCGGACAGGCCTGGACATTGAAAAAACTGGTCACCGGGCGCGGAACAATAGGGCGGGTCGAATTGGAGCGGATGATCGATTTAGTGGTAGCTGAGGAATCACGGGAAGTCAAAGCGGAGGCTGCCCCATACCTAGTATCAACCCACCCCGGAGGCGTGACTGTTTCGCGTCCGGTTCTTCTCTGGTGGAACTTTATCAATCAAAGCGCCCCCGCAGCAACGTATTGGAATCCTCTGGAACGAACAGCATTACGCGAAGCCGGTATAAGCCTTGACGAGAGCGGTATGGGGCAGAAGCGTGAAGTTTTTGCATGGAAAAACGCCCTTCAAAAAGCACAGGAAAAGGTCATCCTGGTTCGCCCAAAAAAGCTGCGTGGCGAGGATACTGCCCGGCATCCATTATGGGATATGATCACAGCATCCGCCGGGATGGATTTGGGTAAAAAAACAGCAGAAAAATTTATTCGAACCGTTGCGGATGTATTCTTTAGTCAGGAGAAATGGGAACTGTCAGGCAGGGCGGGCAAGACTATAGAAGCGCCGCTGTTTGAATTACCCCAGGGTCAGAATGAATACCGTATCCCTGAAAAGCGGGTGAAGGTGGAGAAGACCTCTTACAGTGATATGAACACCCTTATTGGCTGCCCCTTAAAGTGGGTAATGGAAAAGGCAGTCAAAATTCGGCCTTCCGATGCCGCTTCCATTCCTGACATACATCAAAGCATTGGAACGCTGTGCCACCGAATTATCCAGGACATTTTTGTACATTCCAAACATTCCCGGACTCCTCCCGAGGCCCGCAAAGAGGCTGAACGGCTTTTTGACGAAAAAGTCGAATCCATGGTTGTTGAGCTGTGCGCGGAGGGCAAGAAAATTGAACGGGCACGGTACCGGCAGGACATCGGCAGGGCCGTGTATGCCTTAAATGAATTGTTGGAGAAAGAAAAATTCAAAGCTGAGAAAGCTGAAGCTGAATTATCCGGCAGTCTCGATGAAGTGCCTTTCAAAGGATTCGTAGATCTGCTCCTCCGGGACAAAGAGAATAACCCCGTGGTGATTGATTTGAAATGGACACGGTCGGCGGATAAATACCGGCGCCAGGAAATTGAAGAAAAACGTGATCTGCAGTTGGCATCCTATGCCTGGCTTATTGAAGGGAAACAACCTGATGCAAAAGTTAATGCCGGTTATTTTCTCATGCCCAGCAATAGTTGGCTGCAGGATACTCAGGAAAATCTGCGGCAGGTCTTTGCAAATGCAACAAACACATGGCAAAAGGAATTAGAAAAATTGTCCCAGGGTATTGTTGTGAAGGGGCATGATAAGGATGAAGAAGAAGACGAAAATGATGATGAAACCTCCACTGAAACTTTCAAACTAACTGCGCCGTGCAATCTTTGCCAATATGAGGGTTTGTGTAAAATGGACGAGGGAGATGCACAATGAGCACTATTAATATTATTAACGCCAGCGCCGGCTCCGGAAAAACGTACCGGCTTACCGAATTGGCCTGCGAGAATGTTGTCAAGGGCATCAGTGCGGATCGTCTTTTTGCCACAACCTTTACAAAAAAAGCGGCGGCAGAGTTGGTGGAACGTCTTCGTCAGCGTCTTTTATCTGACAATAAGGGCGATGAGGTAAATTTATTATCCGATGGATTTGTCGGCACTGTAAATAGTGTGTGCGCCCGGCTGCTCACCGAGTACGCCATTGACGCCGGTTTATCTCCCGCACTTGACGTTATACCGGAAGAGGACACGGGAAAAATCTTTAATATGGCGATAGAAGAAGCCATCGGCGAATATGCAGGCAAGATAGAACCGGCTGCCCGGCGGCTAAGCCGGCAGGGCGGCGGTGGGAAATTTCACCCCCAGCCTGATTGGCGTGATGATGTGAAGGATGTAGCCAGGATAGCGCGGGATAACCGTTTGGATTCCCGTGCCATTGAACTGAGCGCCAAAAAATCATGGGAATCTTTTCGTACTCTCTTGGGAGATGATACCATTCAGTGCGAAACAAGGGTCTTGGTACAGGCTATCCAATCGGCGATTGATACACTCGCCGGATTGGCAAAACCGACAAAGGGCTCGCAAAATGCATTGGAGACGCTGAGAGACATTCAAAACAGCGCTTCTGATCCTGACAGACTGCCCTGGAGTACCTGGGCAAAACTTGCAAAGTTGGCGCCGCCAAATGATGGTAAAGATGCGGTAGCCGACGTTCAGGTAGCGGCCGGCGGTTGGCTGAAAAATAGCCGCTTCCATGATGATGTCAAAACGATGATTGATGGAGTCTTTTCCAGTGCCGCCCTGGCGATTGAACATTATCAGAACTACAAAAAGCAACATGGCTTAATGGATTTTACCGATCAGGAATCCGGTGTAGTGGATTTATTTGAAGGTACAGAAAGGGATGTTTTCCGGGATTCCTTGAAAAACCGGCTGTCATTGTTGTTGGTCGATGAATTCCAGGACACCAGCCCTATCCAACTGGCAATTTTTCTTGAACTTAACCAATTATGCGGCAACTCCTATTGGGTAGGTGATCCGAAACAATCTATTTATGCATTCCGGGGATCGGACCCCGTTTTAATGAATGTCGCCGCGGATCATTTTAGCAAAGATGCGGATCCCAAACTCAACAAACCCCTGTCGGACTCATGGCGTTCACGCAAGGTGCTTGTTGATTTTTCCAACGCTGTCTTCAAAAAGGTGTTTCATGAAATGCCGGAAAACAAGGTTACGCTGAATATTCCACCGGACCGCAAAAAAGATGCCGAAGGTGGGGATATCGAAGCATGGCTTTTGGATGCAAAAAATAAACCGGATACCGCCCTGCGTCTTGCTAACGCAATTCAATCGCTTTTAAGCGGAGAAGATACCAAACCCGCAAGCATCGCTGTTCTGTGCCGCACAAATAATGATTGTGTTGAAGTTGCAAGCGCCCTGGAGAGTATTGGGATCCGCGCATCGACGGCCCGGGGTTCACTCATACGCACACCGGTTTGCCGTTTAGTTTTGGCGGCGGTGCGTTATCTTGCGGACAAAAAAGATACCCTTGCGATGATTGAAGTGATTAACTTTTTACCAAATCATGCGGATTACAAAGACTGGCTTGCAAAACTGGTGAATGATCGGGACGCATACCTGGATGAATTAAAGGCAAAACCGGTATTCCAAAGCCTGGATGCCCGGCGTGACGAATTGCGCCGCTTAACTCCCCTGGAAGTGCTTGAGTATGCCATTGATGCCTCCGGTGTATTGGAAGCGGCGGCGTCCTGGCCGAACACCCCATTGGCACTGGCAAACCTTGATAAATTGCGTCTTACCTGTGTGCAATATCTTGATTTGTGCAGGGCACGGCATGATTCCGGCAGCCTCTCAGGATATTTGTCGTACTTACATGAGAATGATATTAAAGAAGCAGAAGGGGCTGATGACCAGGCTGTTCAAGTACTCACCTATCATAAAGCCAAAGGGCTGGAATGGAAGGTGGTCATTCTTTTTAACCTTGATGCCGCACAGAAAGGCAGCGCATTCAATCTCTCGGCAAAAACAGAGGGAGAATTTGATCCGCAGCATCCGCTGAACAACCGGATGCTCCATTTCTGGCCCGATCCCCTGCCGGGAAATCAAACGTCAGATGAACTGAAAGCCCTGCTTGAAAATTGTCCTGAACAAAAAGAAGCAATAGACCGGGAGATCAAAGAACGGCAGCGCCTTTTATATGTGGGCTTCACCAGGGCCCGGGACAAGTTAATTTTTGCGGTTCGGAGAAAAACGACAAAAGCCGGCGCCAGTCTGGAGACTGCGTGGCTTGATGAATTAACTGATGCCGCTCATGAACCACTCGTCGCCCTGCCGGATCTAAGCATTGGAGGAACGCAATTCCCCATAACAGTCAGGGAATATACCGAAAAAACAGAAACCCTACCTTTGACACGACAACAGAATAGTAAACGCCGTCCCATAGTGTTTGCGGACCTGCCAATGTATCCGCTATCCCGATACTCGCCAAGTGCTTTGGAAGGGGAAGCAGAAGAGCTGTCGAAAATCACGGTGAGTGACGTGTGCAGTTTAGGACATCGAATCGCCGTTAAAGGGACACCAGATTACAACTATCTGGGAGACGCGGTTCACAACTTTCTTGCCCTGGAGCAAGGAAAACGAAGCTCAACCGAATGGCAAAATGCGGCGCAGCGGCTATTGGAACGGTATGGTGTTTTGCCTGCTATACATCCCGCCGACATGGTTGAAATACATAAACGATTAACACAATTTGTAACCGATACATATCCGGGAGCAAAGGTTCGCCGTGAATGGCCGGTCAGTCTTCGTGAAAGCGACAATCGCCTTATGCAGGGTTTTATTGATATGCTGCTTGAGTTGGATGACGGCTTTGTGATTATTGATCACAAGACCTTTCCGGGCGCTCACGCTGAGGAACGTGCACGGGAATATGCCCCCCAGCTTGCGGCTTACCGCCGTGCGGTTGAGGCTGCGGCGGTGGAAAGTGGGATGGGGAAGAAAGTGCTTGCTGCGTTGGTACACCTGCCGGTTATAGGGAAGGTATATGAGGTGGGAGGGGGAATGATATGAAAGATGACAGTTATTATTTCGAACGGGGCAGAGCCTATACGAATAATAAAGACTATGACAGAGCCATTACGGATTATGATCTGGCAATCAAGCTTAAACCGAATGATGCCAGGTATTATTTCGAACGCAGCAGAGCTTATTCCGGTAAGGAAGACTGTGATAGAGCCATGGCCGATTTTACCAGGGCGCTCAAGCTTGATTCCGGTGATATAAGTCTTTATTTTAAATACGATGACCGGGCCATAGTGGACTATACCCGGATGATTTTGTTTAAGCCGGATGGGGCTTATCATTATTTTGAACGGGGCGGCGTTTATTTTTTCAAACAAGACTATGACAGAGCTATAGCGGACTTTACCCAGGCAATCAAACTTAAGCCGAATGAGGCATGGTATTATTTATGGCGCGGCGCCGCTTATGCCGACAAAGGAGACTATGATAAGGCCATAGCAGATTTTACCCAGGCAATCACGTTTAAGCCGGATGACGCCGGGTTTTATTATTTCTATCGCGGCTGTCCCATGAAGAAGTTTTTTCCGCCCTGCGCCGGAGAATAAAAGACCGCATCAGCAATGTATGAAATAAAATACCTTCCTGCATTTCAGAAGGATCTTGAAGCTATCAGCGATTATGTAAGCATCACCCTGGAGGCTCCGCAGGCGGCGCTAAATCTTCTTGACATGATTGAAGCGGCAATCATTACGCTCAAGGAAAATCCCCTTAGGCATCGTCTCTACCACCCTTTAAAGCCAATCAGTACAGAGTACCGAATACTTACGGTGAAAAATTATTTCGTGTTTTATGTTGTTTTGGATAGGATAATAGAAATTCACCGGGTTATTTACAAAAAAAGAGATTTTTCCCGGATATTTATACCGTAATTATTTGCTTTTTTCCCTACCCGGCTTTGCCCCTCTCTGTGTATATAAAATCGAACCGCTGCCAAGTACAATTCCGCTGCTCATAAAGCTTCCGGCACATATTCAAGCGCTTTGCCATTCTGTTGAACCGCCCTTAGGCATAGTTCCGGTGTTCGCAATTCGGTGGGCACAAACATAAGCGTCCAGCCGATCCTTTGAACCGCAGCCATACACAGTTCAGGCGTTTTCAGTTCGGCAGGAACAAACACAAGCGCCGAGGCATCCTGTTGAATTACTGCCATGCAGAACTCCGCTGTTTTCAATTCGGCAGGTACATAGCAAAGGGCACCACAAAATTCTTGAACCGCCGCCCAGCACAGTTCCGCCGTCTTTAATTTTTTCGGCACATGGTTAAGTGCAGAAGCATTCTGTTGAACAGCCATAAGGCATAGCTCTGCTGTTTTCAATTCTTCCGGCACATATTCAAGTACCGAACCATTCTTCTGAACCGCCCTCTGGAAAAATTCTCCTGTTTTCAATTCTTTTGGTACGTGACGAAAGGCCCTGCCCTTCTGTTGAACCGCCTCCAGGCACAGCTCTGCCGTTTTTAGTTTTTTCGGCACATACCGAAGCGCAATGCCCCTCTGTTGAACCGCCGCAAGGCACAGGTCCGGCGTTTTCAATTCTTTCGGTACATACCGAAGCGCTGAACCATCCTGTTGAACTGCCGCGAGGCATAGTTCCGCTGTTTTCAATTCTTCCGGGCGTTTGGCCGGTTTCTCAATCATATTATTCCCCCTTACTTTTCTTCCGAAATTACGTGCCCTAAGAAGTTTAATGTTCCCCGTTCCCAGTGCTGGGCAAGAAAATCAAATGGCAATGTATTGACTTTTGTAAAACCACCGCTTGTTAGAATATTGTTCATATGTTCGGCGCCGACATCATTATGTGAGTGAATTACCATTGGCGTATCTTTAGCAACACCATTCTTTTTACACAGCCACTTACAAAATTGAGACCCGGTGTTTTCCTGTTGAACATCAACATATATAAGTCCGCCTAAATCGTGGTCCAACAAAATTGCATTATAGGGCGGGTTAAACTTTTTAATAGCATCGCGATAAGACTCAGAAACGGTGAGTTCGGCAAATGGTGAGAAATTATGAATAAAGTAATCGATCCTGTCATGATCGTCTTCGAGAATAAAAATTTTCATCATTCACTATACACAACCCATTTTCTTTCAAAAAGTTTGGTTTTTCTGAAATGAAAGCCCTGCTCTGCGTCATCAAACAAGTTCGGTACGGAAGTATTGCCCACCGCCTGAGCGGATATACCTTTCCCGGTACCTGACATAGATGCGGTAGTATCTAAAATAAATTGAACGCACCTTGCCATCGTTTGTTGTATTGCCCCCACTGCATAGAAGAATTCATAGCTCCCCAGATTGGGAGAATCCCAAGACTCCGCGGAGTCCCATTTTTTTGCGAAAGGCCTCCTGCTTATAAAACCGTTTTCGGTTCTGGTAAATAGTGCAAAGGATTTACGTCCGCGGCCAAAGACCTCATGGGTAAGGCCCACATTAATCTCATTGTTTTCATACACGTCTATAAAATAGTCTGTATATTCTTTGGGCAGATTACTGATAAAAGTAATATCCAAACAAACCATCTCCCGCAAATTTGCCGCGTGTGGCGGAACGTAACCGGTCCACGGGGTATCCACTACTTCGTACTTAAAATATACATATCCCAACTCTTCCTTCGCAAAGACGAAACCGCTCACAAAAAGCAAACAAAGTACGAAACTATTTTTCACCGCGTCCTCCTTAAAAAGAGCGAATGGTCTTTGCCGGCGCTGCAATACGGAAACCAGCGATGCCTCTGGGATTACTCCAGTGCCGAAATGCCGAACGGAGGTACACGCCCAGTGATTGATAGGTGCCTCCGCGCAGAGCGCGCTGTGCCCCGCTGGGCCATGCTTCCTTATAATCCCAACACCACTCCGACACATTTCCGTGCATATCGTAGAACCCCCAGGGATTCGGCGCGAAGCTCCCCACCGGCATCAGCCCTCGAAATATGACCTCGCCTCGTTTGGCATAATTCGCCTGGTTCTCAGAAATTGAGTTCCCGAAACTGTACGCAGTCGTAGTCCCGGCCCGGCAAACGTATTCCCATTCGGCCTCCGTGGGCAGCCGGTAGCCGTCGGCGTTGGGGTTCCAGGTCACGTCCTCCGGGCTCCCGCTGAACCGCGCATCTTCCCGGTTTATCGTATACGCCGGTCTTCGCCCGGTCATCTCACTGAGCCAGTTACAATACATAATCGCATCAAGCCACGTTGCGTCGGCAGGCCAATCATCACTGTGATGAGAATCTGCTCCCCTGCGCCCCGTGGCGCGTAAAAAAACATTGTATTCTCCCTCCGTTACCTCGTACTTCCCCATGTACAATGGCGCTACGGTCTCCTTATGATGAGGCTGTTCGTCCTTGTCCGGGCATCCCATCATAAAGGTCCCGCCGCGTACGCTTATCATGTTGAGTTGTTGTTCAAAAAAGCGGGCGTAATCGGCTTCCGTCATGATGTGTACCGCGTTCTCCTGCGCTGCGGTTTCCGCTCTCCTCCCATTCAGCCGTGCGATTCTGACGGACATCCTATCGGTGATTTTATGTGCGTCCACATACGGAATGGTGACGGTCATAGCGGTTTGGGTACTGGCCGCCGCTACACGCGGAAATGCGTAGTCACCGGCGTTTATGACACCTACATGGGGCGTATATTGACTGTCGATTCTGGTCTTCCAACCCGCCGTGAGTGATACCGACTGCGTCCCTATCACCTGTCCCTGCTCATTTAAAAGTTCAACGGCTGCGAGGTATGTGCGGTTTACCTCAGCCTTGGCAGGAGACTCGCCGCCTGCAACGGTCTTTCCCGGCCATCTCAGTCCCCAGGCTGAAGCCCTGCCGGTCGCCGCAAGCCCCGTGTACGCCTTGTTCACCGCCCGCTGTATGGGAGCGGCCCAATTTTTATCAGGATACAAGGCTATCCTGAAACTGAGGGCGCGGGTTTCCCGCTCCCAGTCAATCTCGCCCTTTTCCAATTCAACGGAGTACACCAGGTACGTAGGCAGGGGCGTATTTTTAATATAATCCGCCACGTAATTATCGCATTCGTTGAGCCAGTCCACCCACTCCTTGCGCCAGGCGATTTCGTCCCGGGTTTCCGCCCCGATGCTTCGGACACTGTCGGTCCGCGCCGGACCTGCTGTGTCCGGGGAGGAAGATGGGGCCGCATTCCCTGCCCAGTCAACGCCGGTGGTATGGACGGCGGCGGAATCGGCAGACGCCGGGCTGTCCTCCTGGCCGACGCCGGAAAGGTTGCGGGTGGAAGATTGGTACGGCACTGCGTTCCCTGCCCAGTCAGCGGGATCGGCAGGCGCCGAACTTTCCCCCATGCCGCCGCCCCACATCGCGCCGGGACACCAGGCGGTCAATAGACAAAACAGTACGCATACTACAGAAATTTTTCTCATGTTCGTTCTCCTACGAAATGTTTTTTACCGCAATGCGGCATGAGTATGAAAATGGATGGATGATTTATAGATTACGTGATTCTGACTATGCTATAGTTATAGCGCATATTGGGGAAAATTTCTAGGGGGTAAAACAAAATTTCTTATAATTTTTACCTTTTCGCCTTATTCTCAAGACTCCAATGCCAATAGTTCAAGCCAATCAATCCCTATTTCTGAGTGTTCAAAAACATCGAGTATCTCATCAGATACTGCCATTGATACAACCGCAAAACAATTAGGTATAATTTTTTCTCTCTCAATGGAATCGAAAAGAACTTTTAAATTTTCCCGTTTTCTTGGCTCATTATCGAATGACCAAATTTTTTCAGTGTATTCAAGGTAACTATGTATCTCTTTTTCATTCATAAAATCATGTCCTAATGAATTATAACCGACCAAAAATGTTTTATACCCACTGGCCGTACTCGCGGGAAAGGGTGTTTCTGTATAAATGTTGAATTTGGAAGACCCATTACACCAATAATCCTCTAGTCCATTTGATATTTCAGAAAGATATGTTTTACCGACAAATAGCGGTTTTTCGCCTGGACCGGAAGGAAATTCAATTTTGTAATATTTTGACATGACCAATACCGCATAATACTCAACTATTGATTCTTTAGCATTTACTATCGTCTTTATAATACAATGATTAGTTCTATATATATCCTGCCTATACATTTTCGAATCATCAGAATTATATACACCGCCTAAATTTCTTTTCACCAATGGTTTCCCTAATATTTCATTAAAATATTCATCAGACATATCTGTATGCAATTTTTTTATCAAATTTCGTTCGGTATTATCAAAATACACACCGATTGTTTGACTGTAAATCTTAATAACTGCTTCTATCCCGTTATATACTCCGCCAAGCAACACCAGTAAAACCATTATTACAGAAATAACTTTCAAAAGCGGATTTTTTGTGATTTTTGTCATCAGGTCTTGCAAAGTCATAGTCATTACTACTCCACCATTATTTTTTTTCCAGGAATGCTGCAACCAACTTACCCAAAAGATTTTTTCTGGCGCGTTGTGGTTTGTAATATTTACATTTCGGCAGCGTCTGCATTTTATAGCCCTGGTTACCCACCCGGGCAGCACAATCTAAGGACATCATGCCGCTTGCACAATCAAACGGCATAGTACTATTAGGGTTATGCCGAAAATAATCACAGGTTGAACAGAGCACACAATGAGGCTGAATGCCGGAATACATATTGGGACTCCTTTTGGATAGAGCATATCCAGCTCACGTTAACCGCTGCGAAGGCTTTTTCAAATTCTGTCATTTTATTCTGCCTCCTTTGTATTTATATCACGCTAATAACGAAACCTTCAAGCTTGATCGCGCGATCCAGCTGCCGTTCCCATTTCTGGTAATTTGGTACCCAGCTTATAAAATTTATGGAAATTCTCTATTTTATGGTTCTTCATTTCCAAGTTAAAGTCTTCGGGAATTTTGTCTAGCCCGTTATCCATGTCCGGATAAACGATCAGGCAATCAAGAATAGTATCCCATGCCGGGTTGCCTTGTGTGTCTTTGACTTTTCCAAAGATTTTTTTTAGTATTTCTGTGTCCCTTGCATATCCCGAAAGCTGTCTTATATCAGCCCGATCATAACTATTGGTAGTATATATCTCTTTGTATTTAGTATCGATTATCATTTCTGAATTTTCTGTTTTGTCGATAAAATCGGGTTCTTCGCCGCCATTACCCCTCGGATGATACTCAATAGAATGACCGGTTTTAAGAAGTTTTGTATATACGTATAACTCAAAAAGCGTTGCCATATTTATGATGAACGGCGGCATTGGCTTATTTGCCTGTACTGTTTTATCGTTGGTTTCATATTGATAGGTAAAATATCGGTAAATTATCTTGGCAAGGCGTAACGGTTCCTTGTAGTGCATATAAAGAGGATTCGTCTTTATTTTTGCGGTCTCTGAATATGAATGCAGATATCCAATTTCATCAAAATATTTTTCTATGGAAGAATATTCCACGGCGTCCCGTTCCTGCATTTGTTCTACCGTTTTTAGGTATTGTATTCCCATTTTATATGCGGAATGTAATAACCTGTTTGCAGGGCAATCGGGTGAATATTCATCGAAGAAACACATTATTCTGTCTTCCCGGTAATTTGAAATGTTTTTCTTTATATGGCTCGAAACCATTATTTTGCCTTTGACCTTTGCTTTTAAGTTCTCTTGCCGGTTAATATACGCTTTCATCAATGGTTTCTTTATCAAATCTTTTTTAAGCAAAAAAAGGTAATGGTAAATTATGATTGGCAGAAGGTTAACTCTATTCTTTTGCTGCGGGGGAATTATGAATTTTTCGTCAAGACGGACATCGTAGACGGACGAAAGATGTTTTCTGACTTCTTTTGATTCAAGACAAGACATAAACATGCGGTTATAATCAAGATTATTGATTTTGGGACGAACATAGATAGCCTGAGTTTTATCGTTATTAAACCACCCTAATCCGATGTAATAGCCAAAAGAATATCCCGGGCCAAACTTGTGAAGGCCAAACAGCTTTATTTTCTTTATATCCTGCTCATTTTCCTCGTTGGAAACGTTAATATGCTCACTGTCTAATTCGCCCTCATATTCAAATGGCCCGTTTTCACGAAAGTCCCCTTCAATAAACGGAGTAACACTCATATTTTAAGCCCATTGAGAAAGTCGTTAAATTCATCTTTTTCGACCTGAAGAATCCCATCATTGCGGTATTCTTTTAACAAGGGTATAATCTCGTAGGTGACCTTTGAACGGAGATCGTCTAAATCTTCTGCCATAAAATAGCTATGGCCAATCATAATATCGACGGTTTCCAATTCTTCGTTCACATGATTACCATTATAGAAGAAACTGTATACCTTGTCATACAGATCAAGCATTTTAGGCTTTATCGGCTCTGGTTCCAGGCCATCTAAAGGAAGGAAAATTTGATCTATAGTTTTTCTATCAGATATTAAGGAAAAAAACGCAAACCGCCTTCTTAAAGCATAATCAATCTGTCCCAGGCTTCTGTCAGCCGTATTCATGGTTCCAATGATGTAGAGATTATAGGGAACGGTAAACAAATCTTGAGAATAGGTAAGTTTTACCTGCAAGGTCTCGCCATCTTTCCCCGGTTCCTGCTCGCGTTTGTCCGTCTCCAACAGGGTTATTAATTCACCAAATATTTTGGAAACATTTCCGCGGTTAATTTCGTCAATAATCAGTACATGGGGCTTTCGCGGTTCTTTTCGGCAATGGTCGCAGATTGATTTAAATGCCCCTTTTTTTAGTTTAAATTCAACGGAATCACCGTTTTCTTCTGGTTTGTAACCTTCGATAAAATCCTCATAATCCATTGATTGATGGAAAGTTGTAAACACAATCTGTCCACGAGATACGGCCTTAGAGTATATTGTGTTGATTACTGCTCTATCAGTACTGTCAGGAAATTCTCCTATGGCTCGCAGCGCAAGTTCCTTGGTGGCATAGGTTTTCCCAACACCGGGTGCCCCCTGAAGAATGATTTGTTTCTTTTGCTTGAGTAGCTTAAAGGCTTTTTCAATTATTGTTCCGTTATTAGATGGCACAGATTTGTCCCCCTCTGTATAAATTATATCCTTGCACTGATAATCAAAAGATTTTTTTGTTGCATTGATAACTTTTACAATGTCTTCAAGCGGATTTTCTTGATCAATAGGAATTGCAAAATAATAAATTTTTTCGCCAGTTAGATTAGCGCTGGGGTATAATTTTTTAATGCTTTCTTCTATTTCTCTAAAATTCGCTTTGACTGTTGCGTTTTGTGTTTGCCAATCAAATCTATAGATATTATCATCATGTAAAGAAATACAAAAATAAATGTACTTTTTTTGGCTGGAATTAAAATAGTGCCGTTGTTGGTTGATACTATTTACAGGAACACCTTGTTCTAAAAAAAAATCTCTGATGTCTTCCAAAGTTGGCAAGTGCGAATTTCCATTAGCCATATTTATATCCTTCTTTATCAGAATTATATTAACCACTTTCTCACATTTTTGTCAACCCAACGACCAACGGCTTTGACCCTCACAGGGGTATATAAAATAGTGGTGATAGTCGGAAATAGGGTTGAAATCAATCTTTCTCATCAACAAACACTATGGGTAGTGCTATAACAGCAAAGAAAACGCTGTATGTAGTGTTATTCAATGCTTCTGCTATATATCAACCCTTTTACCGACTATCACCAAAAAAGTATACACCCTTCGTTTCGCAGTCTCGGCGAAGCTTCCCGGCCAGTATCTCGACATGACAGAAAGCGAGCAAGCTCCTTACATATTAACCTCTCTTAAGCCCGCTAATGCATCTTTATTGTTTGGATCAAGCTCAAGGGCTTTTTTGAAATCCCTTTTTGCCAAATCCTTTTTTCCTATTATTTTATAATATGACTATCAAGATGTCTCCACAAGATTTTTGTAAGTAATGGTTGAGGTAGAAGAACAGGCACACAAAAGCCGGTCAAAAAGCTGTGGAGCAAAAAACCTTCGGTTCATGCGGAAGCAAAATTCGTCCAGGTATGCCTGAAAATGGGTCGCATCCAAACCATGATATGTTCCAAGAATAAATGCTTTCGCATTTGATACTACCGTATGTAACCATCGCAAATGATCCG